>NZ_JBFTNE010000056.1:0-51116 GCF_056397325.1 Cupriavidus sp. 05N39 | reverse complement strand
GTTCGGTGTCGACCAATCGCCCGGAAACCCAGGCAGGATAAGGCTAGAGCCAGTCCTGACAAGGGTTTCCAGCTACTGGGCAGAACCTATCCGCTCGCCGTAGTTCACGGCGAGGAATGATAATCTAAGGTCTTGATTCCCAACGGATTTGTTCTTTGCTGTAGCATTTTTGTAGCAGGTCAATTTCGTCAGGCCGCCTTCAGGCCCCTCCCACGCGCAGCAGAATCCATGGCGTCGAGATACTCGGCGACTGCCTGGTAAGAGGCAAAGCGGCGTCCCCCTTCCGAATACGTATGGATTGGGAATGACCCGGCGCTAACCTGGTTCCGAATCGTTCCCTCCGTAATATCTAGTAGGCTCGCCAGCTGGGCCACGCTCAACCGCGGGCCGTATTGCTCGAGCAAGTAGGCTTGCGTGAGCAGGCTCATCGCTGGATCTCCGGGTAGCCATCGTGCTGCACGCCGTCGAGCCGGCGGCCGGCGTTCTTCTTTCCCACGTACGTCATGCGGCCGGTGGTGCCAAACATGGTGAACTGCCGCGGCGCGCTCTCCAGCATGTGCCATCTATCGCCATGCCAGCTGTCGGCGGCCCAGCTTAGGGCGAAGCGCCCCGGCTCGCCTGCCGGAGTGGTGATGCCTGGCGCCCATTCGCCCCACTGCTTGAACAGGAACGGCACGAAGGCCGCCGCGCACTGGTCGCGCAGGCCACGCGCCCAGTCCGGATGCATCGGCCGCGCRCTGGTGCCGCTCTCGCCGCCAGCAATTACCCAGTCCAAGCCGAGTGGAAGGTGGGTGACTCTCCATCGCTCGCCCGGTCGATCACTCCACGTACCGCCGTTGAGCGGATCCAGGTAAGTTCCAGGGGCGATCGAGATTCGGGTGAGGTCCACGGGGCCGAGCAGGGGCTCCATGCTCAAGAAGCGCACGCTCGCCGGGGTGGCCAGCAACTTGGGAATGTCACGGTCGGCTTCCTCCTGGTTGCAGATGGTGGCGCCGAGCCAGACGTTATCCTGGCCGGCCAGCCAGTCGTGGCTGCGGATGTCGCTGACCAGGCGGAAGACGTTGCCAATGCGCTTCGTCAGTAGCAGCCAGTTCAAGTCCGGCGTCAGCTCGATCAAGTCGAAAAGATCGCGGCGCCACGCCGGATCGACCTGGTTGTCGAAAACGTCGGCCAGGCTGGCGCAGAAGACGCGCCGGCGGTGGCCGTGCGCTGCGAAGAACTCGGCGTGCTGGGCATTCCAGCGCAGCGGCAGCTTCCAGTTAGCGGGCGACGTACGGTGCCGGCTTTCCTTGGCGCCCCAGATCACGCCCAGTGTGCGCGCAGGCGTGGATACCTCGGCGTAGCAGTGGTCGCACGCGGGGGATACCTTAGTGCAACCGATCCACGGGTTGAACGTGGCGTCCGTCCATTCGATTTTGGTGTTTTCGCTCATGCTGTTCACTTCGATTGAGGCCATGCTACGATGCGGGCAAAAATTGCCGCCCCCACATGCCAGCCAAATTTTTCGACTATCGCGACTTCGAGGTGACTGCCTTTGCGGAGCAAAGCTTCACGGGCCTTTGGGTCGCTACGTATCACGCATTTCCCTTCGAAAGCGCATCGGAGAGCCCAGAGGAGGTCATGTCCTACAGATTCCTCTGCGATGGCCGGGAGCACAGGCTGGTCCGGAACGCTCAGGAGGCCATTGACGAAGCGGAGAATTTGGCACGGGCCGCCATTGACACCAAGTTGTTGCTGGTTTCGCTGCGCAACTAGACGCTTGGCCCAAGCCTTGCAATCCGCCGCCCCGGTATGACGCAAATGGACAAGTTTTTCAGCAAGGAAGTCGCCGATGCCATTGGCATTGGTGCAGCTCTCCAGGTCGCCGATCTGGCCAGGGTGATGCGCGATACCATGGACCGGGCCAACGCCAGTCTGATCGCCGCCGGGCGGCCCACGCTTCAGGAGCAATGGGCCAAGGTTGAGCAGAGGATCGCGTTCAGCAAAGTGGACTGCGAGAGACTGCAGCACGAGCCACCATGCTAGGGTTCCCAAAGCGCTGGGAGGGCGGCGATGGAAGAACAACGTTACGGTGCGTACCGCGGCTTTGAAATGTCCTCGACTGTCGATGGGGAACACACAGGGAGTTTTCGCGTTGTTGCCCAGAGAGTCCAGCTCACGGTCCAAGGTACGTTTGTCCACGTACCTATCGACGATGTCGCGGCCGGGCGATTCATGGATCTTGACAGCGCCTTCGTCGCTTCCTTTGCCTCCATTCAAGTGATGATTGACAAGCACATCGAAGGCTTGGATGCGCAGAATCCCGTTCCAGCGAAGCGGTAACTGCCAGTTGGGGTCCGTCCACTCGATTTTGTTTTTTCCGCTCACGTCCGAGCCCTCCCTGTTGATACCCCGCTAAAGAGGGTGTGGTAAGAACGGCGCTCGGGCAGCACGGCATGGCGTTGCATACTAGGCTTGATAAGGCAGCCGTTGAATTGCAGTGCACTCAGGTTTCGATAGGAGGAGCATTCCCCATGTCCATCGAAAAATACCGTGGTTACGTGATTGAGGGCTTTGCAAAGCCCTTGGATGGCGGCATGTTTGCGTCTCTGGGCCGAGTCAGTAAGGGCGACCTTGCGGTGGTTGCCGAGTCCGTCGTGCTTGAGCACTGTGCGAGGTATGGGGACGCCCAGGCGAGGGCCATCCGGTGGGCTCAAGAGTACGTTGATCGCCTGGAAGACCCGCATTGACTGCACAGCGGCGCTGGAGCGCTTCGTGGCACGGCTAAAAAGAGTGGGCGGCACCTCCAGCTCGGCCGGCGTCGCGGTGCCATAGCGAGAAACCTGGTCCAGGGCGAGTTGCGCGCGGGTGGGTTCGCCCGTCAGCGTAGGGAGGGGCATGGTCTTGTCGTCATCAAAGGGCGCGCCTAAGGCGCCGCCGAGGTGAAACACACTCGAAGGAAAAGCGGGGAGGGTGCTGGCGGTCATTGCGGCTCTCCTGCGGCGGGGATGGCATCGATGGCGCGGTCGGCTTCATCGCCATTGAGGTGGTGGCCAGTCTTGAGGCCGGTAGGCATCGAGATGCAGGGGATGCCGGCGGCGCCGAGCTGCTCATCATTGACGTTGCGCAGCTTGAGGTAGCGTTCTGCATTGAGCTTGTCGTGTGCGTGGATCTCGCGGCTACCGCGCAGCAGGGCGCGCATGGCCTGCTCGGCGATGACCTGGTGCGAAGCGCCGCGGGCGTGCAGCATGGCAGCGAAGTTGGCGATGTTCACCGGGTTGCCCTTTACCAGGCTCTCGCCGAGGAGAATGGCAAGCCGCTCGTGGGAGCATTCCAGTGGGTTGTCCCAGCCGCGCTTTCCTTCTGCGCGGCAGGCAGCCAGCTTTGCCTTCATTGCCGTGGCGAGCTGGTCGACGGCAATGTCATCTGCATGAAGCGGCGGGGGAGGGGTGATCCTGGTGCGCGATGTGGCAGCCAGGCGCAGGCCCTTATCCTCCAGCTGCACGGCAAGGCTGTTCATCGAGAGGCAGGGCTGGGCGTGCTTTGTCTTCTGAGTTTTCTTCATGTGGTGTCTCACCGAGTCAGGAATGCATCGAGCGTCTTGCCGCTGGCCAGCGCTGCGGAGAGCCAGCCGGGGCGCTTGCCGCGGCCGGTCCAGGTGTTGCCTGCAGCGTCGCGGTACCGCACGGCCGGATGCGTAGACTTTTTTAGGGTCGGCTTGGCCAAGTCTTCCGGCGCAGCTGTCGTCGCTGGTGCGGTGGGCTTTGCGTCCGGCTTCTTCTTCTCGGGTGCCGCCGCCTTCTTCGGGCCGCGCAGGATCTTGGGCAGCCAGCCGGTACCGGCCAGCTTCTGCTCGGCGGCTTTGGCCAGCTTGTCCTTCTTCATCGTGGCCAGCGCCTCTGCGTCCTTCTTGCTGGTGGCCTCGGCGACGGCCTCGATCGCGCGGGCCTTGGGCACGTGGTTGAGGTAGCTGGCAGGCGTGGCGGTCCACCATTGCGCCATGTCCAGTTCCACGGCCTCGGCGATCGCATCGGCCGGGTTCGGGCCCTCGATGCCGGTCACTGAATTCACGCCGGCGGCGGTGCACAGCGCCAGCAGCTGCAGCAGATCCTGCTGGGGCAGCGCGATGAGCTGCTGCAGCTGGTCCTTGTCGGACTTCGGCAGCGTGGCCAGGATCTCCTTCCGAGTTGCCTGCAGCTTCGTCCAGGCCGGGCTGGTCTCGATGTCATCTGCGGAGTTGGGCAGTGGATCCATCCCGTTCTCGATCGAGAGCTGCAGGGCGGTCTTGTTGGTGGTGTAGGACTGCACCTTGCGGAAAAGCTTGCCTACCAGTGCGTGCACCAGGACCGCGAGGGCGATATGCGGCTGCTCGACCAGGTGCAGCTGCAGGGCAGCCGTACGGTGCGCGGTGAGGCGCTTCGCCAGGCTCTCCGACACGGCGGGCTTCTTTGGCTTCTCGCCTGGAATGACGCCGGCGGCAGACTCTGCCGTGCCGGCTGCGCCGCGGCTGCGCGCGATCAGGCCGCGATGGATCTGTATCTCGCCGGCGCCGCTGACGGCGATGATCGCGCCGGCGGTGGCCTTGGCGTCGATGGTCCAGTCGCTGAGTGCGAGGCGGATCGTTGCGAGCTGCTCCTCGATCTCCTCGATACGCTCCTGGCGCGTGTCGTGCTCGGCGCCGTAGTCGTCGGCGTCTTCGAGCTTTTCCAGGGCCTTCTGGTGTTGGTCCAGGTCCGCCTCGAGCGATTTGATGCGCGCGCGCTCTTTAGCGGTAGGCTTGCGGGTCGTGCTCTCCGCCTGGTTGAAGTTGTATGTCTCGTAGAAGTCGGGGCGAACCTCGGCCCATGACCATCCCTCCGCGCGCACGCGTTCGAGCTCGGCCGCCAGCCTGTCGTTGGCCAGGCGTTCGAGCAGCTCGGCGTCGCTCATGTAGCCGTTGCCGGTGTCGCTGAAGAGGTCGCGCTCCACATGGCCGCCGGCGCCTTCATATGCATCCATGCCGACAAAGCGTGCGAGCTTGTTGCTGCGCACTTCCACAGCGCCCTTGGCCAGCTTGGCGCGCAAGCGGGTTGCCTGGCGGTCCCAGTTGTCGCTCTCGTTCCAGACGCGCTCCTGGGCGTCGTGGTCGTCGGTGATGGCCAGCGCCATCAACTGGTCGAGCGAGGCCTGGTCGTCGCGGTAGAGCTGGATCATCTTGGGTGACACATTGGCCAGCTTGAGGCGACGCTGGACCACCAGCGGCGTGACGCCGAAGTTTGCGGCCACGTCCTCGAGCTTGGCGCCCTGGTCGATCATGGCCTTGAAGGCCTCGAACTCATCAGCGGGATGCATGGCCTCGCGCATGGTGTTCTCAGCCACGCTCGCCTCGATCGCGGAGCCTGCGTGGCGCATCGCGCAGTCCACCGAGTGGTGGGGGTCCATCTGTTCGCGTGACACCAGGAGCTGCATGGCGAGCCAGCGGCGCTGACCGGCGAGGACGGCATAGCGGCCTGTTTCCTTGCCGTCCTGCAGTTCGGGCATAACGACCAGGTTCTGCAGCAAATCATGTGCCTCGATCGATGCGGCAAGGGCCTCGATCGAGGCAGGCGTTGGCTTTGTCTTGCGGGCATTGCGCGGGGATAGGAACAGACGAGAAAGCGAGATGAGGCGATGTGTGCCGGTGGTGGTTGCGGTCATGGTGGGGGTCTCTCAATGGGTTATGCGGCGCGCTGCGAGGCTTCGGACTTGAGTAGTTCGATTTCCTTGTGCAGGTGTGAAACGGCTCTCACGGCACGGCGTGCGGCACGATCGGCAAAACTTGCCGGCGGGTGTGTGGCGTCTTCAGCGAAGGCCGCAAGTGCGTCCAGGTCCTTGGCGAGGGCAGTGAGGACATTCCGATAGCCGGCAACTGTGGACGCGTTGAACTGGCCCATTTGCATGCGCTCTTGTTGCTCAGCGCGGCTGAGTGGGCGCGCGAACAGTGCATAGGGACCGTCCTCCGTCGAGTAGATCTCCAGGAGATTCCAATCCTCGCCGGCCGGGGTGGTCGGGGTCCACTCGAGGCAACTGCCACCCTCCCATACCCGGTCCATCAAGGTTTCGTTCTTGCAATCGGATTCCATGCAGACGAAGGCTGCCGCGAGGCCGATGGCCTCAAGCAGCATGTGGTAGTTCGTGTTCTCTGGGAAAGCGGGGAGGGCCGGATGGCTGCAGTAGCCGGCTTCATCGCGCATACCTGTAGGCTGCATGAGGTCCACGGCAAGGTCCTCCAGCTTGAGGAAGGCAAACCAGGGGCGGCGCGGAGTGGACTCATCTGGCCAGATCTCGGCGCATTCGGGCTCGGGCGCGATCCAGATGAGGTAAAGGAAAATGCCGGCGCCGGCGAGTGCGGACACGGCGAGGATGGTGAGCGCAACTTGAATGGTGGTCATGGGTAGTGCCTCGGGTTGATCGATAAGATCAGTGGGTTAGCGCCGCGCTCTGCAGCTGTGTCTTGTGCTGGACGATGGCGTTGGCGAAGCAGAAGGCGTCGAGGCGGATGGAGCCGATAGCGGCCTCGATATGCGGGGCGGCGGCGCGCAAGGACTGCGCATCGTGCGTCGAAACGGCGAGCACACTGATTCGCTCGACGCGATCGAGGATGGCGACCATCGCGCGCCGCGCTGACTGGATTTGCACCAGGTACGCTGTACCGCGCTGGACCTGCATTGCGATAGCGAGCAGGTCGAGTTTCCGCTCTAGCTTGATGTAGGCGCTGGGCGTGGGGGCGCTGATGAATGCGACCAGGCTGGCGGAGAAGGTCAGGGGTCGGGTGCTGCGTAGAAACGGCAGCGAGGTTAGGTGCGCGCGGCGCGGGTGGCGAAGAGAGATGGCTTGGCTCACGACACGGCCCCCACGAAAGACTCCTCGCCGATGATGGCGTCGAGCTTGTCATACAGATCAAAGGGCGTACCGTCGTTGTGGATCTCGCGGTCGGCTTCCCGCAGGCGCACACTGGCGGCGCTTATCAGTGAGCCGCGTTCGTCGGATGTGCGGACCAGGCGAACGATGAAACCGCCGTGGTCACGGATGATGGCCGCCTCAACATTCGAGCGGATCTCCTTCACGACCACGTCGATGCCCGCTTCCTGCAGGCCGTTAAGCGTCTGATCCCACGCGGGGCATTGCGTCTGCGCGAATGCGACCGCAACAAATTTGTGGGCGGAAACAATGTAATCGGCGGCAGTGTCCTTGCCGGCGCCTGCCGGGCCGGTGAGTCCTATCAGCATGATTGCTCCTCAGTCTTTGTCGTTGGCTGAAAGTTGTTTCCAGTCGGGGCCGGTGGGGCGGCGCTGGCGGCGTAGGGGGTGTGGGTGGTGCGCCTGTTGGCGGCGGTATTCCGCGCGTGTGAGTGCGAGGTCGTCCCGGATATAGCTGGTGTGAATCTGCTCTTCGACGTATGCGGGATCGCTTGGGCCGTTCCTGCGAATGAACTCAGCTCGCGCTTGCGCGTCGGAGATATCCCAGCCGGGGCGGCGTCGCGGAGCCATTTCAAATCAGCGGCGCGATGCCGCCGGCCAGGCCGAAGGCCAGCAGCAACACGACCATGCCCTGGATGGGATGACGGCTGAAGTAGCCGTTGGCGAGGCGGTCGATGGCAGAGCTATGCATGACTCGTCTCCGCTTCTAGCTTGGCGAGGCGCTCTTTTTCGCGAGCCTTCTCAAGGTCGATGTAGGCCCAGCAGAAGGCTTCCAGCGCAGCGCGGACAAGCACTGTCGATGCAGGGTAGACGTCGAAGTCGTCTACGCGCGCCACCTGAATTTCGACGGTTGCGCCTTCCGCCTGAGTCCACCGTGGTTCGCCCGCTTCGTCGTCCCAGAACGGGTGCAGCGTGAAGTCGACGCGGAGGGGCAATTCCAGGCTGATGCCAAAAGGACTAGCGAACGTCGAGCTCTCGCGGACGAAAAAGGGCTGCGGTCTGGTGAAGTGCGCCCGGCAGAAGTCGGGGTCCTCGAGCCGGCTACGCTTGATGGGGTACTGATTCTGATACGCAAGACCGGCGCCTCCACCGAAATCACCAATCCCATCGAGGAGGTCATGTTCCCCGCCGAAGTCGTCAATGATGACCCAGGGAGTTGGCCTAGTGATGCCGTTCCAGTGTTCGAGTTTCATGGCCGGCCTCACGCGCTGCGGGTTGCGGCGGTGGTCGGCGTGGCCTGCTGGTCGCGCTCTACGGCGCAGGCGTGAGCTGCGAAGGCGGCGGCTACCAAGGCGAGGTAGGCGATGCAGGCTTTGGTGCGGGTGGGCTTGTTCACTGCGGTCTCCATCAAGAGGCGTTGCGATGCATTGATGGGCTGATATTACAAAACTGTAATTAACGAGTCAATACAAAAATGTAATTTATCGATGATGGCTCGCTTGCTGTATGTCAGTAGGTGCAGAATCGGGCAGAAGAAGTACGGGGGAGAGGCGCGAGTGCGAGGTGGGAGGGCTGCACCGGTATGGCCTCCTATGGGTAGCAGACCGATTGTCGCTGTGCCGAGACGCAAAAAAGCCCGCAGAGGTTGGCGGGCTAGTAAAGTGCGGATCTGGCAGGGTTACTGCGAAGGACGGCTGCCGTCAGGCGCCATCAGTTCGCAAACAGAGAATCAAGGGCAGTATCGTTCCCATACAATATCAAAGTGCTGAACTTGTTCCTCAAGGTACGGGCCGAATGATTCTCCACCAGCAATGAAGCGCTGGTATCCAGTCATCCCCCCGAAACCGTTCCGTGAGTTGACTCGGCCGCAAACAATCTTATTGACCCCAATCCTAGTGTCAGAGAATGCGGCGCTATCTGGGTCGCGGAGGGCCTTTCTGACAATATTTTGGTTGCGGGCGATCCAAGCATCGCTGCTTTCCGCTTCATTGCCAGGCTTACTGGCAGAGGACAGTAGCCAGATGGAAAGGGCGGCAATTGCGGTGCCAACAATGAGGAACATGCCTGCGCTAAGCACTGAGTCCACAGGATGCTCTGAGGGCGCTGCCGTAGCCTCTGGCACAGTAGAGACCGCTTCCTGCAGCGGGCCGCCACACCTTACGCATTGCGCTCGCTTTGCTACATATGCCCCGCAGGCTGAGCATTTTTCGGTACTGCGCATGCAGCCTCCTTTTCGAAGCACTAAGGCGGCGCACGTCGACAATACCTACCCGATCAACATTGGGGCACGCTCAGAGGTCGAATCCCGCATGCCGGACTACGCCGCAGAAGTGATCGTGATCCTGAACGCGAATATAGCGATCCGGCCAATCGGGATTTATGGCCTCAAGGTAAAGGTCACCGTCGACTAGCGTTAGTTTTTTGAATGTGGCTTTTCCATCACGGCGCACGATTACAAACTTGCTTGGCAATGCCTCGGAATCAGGGCTGACAAACAGCTTTATGCCATCAGGAAAGGATGGATGAATGCCGGCCGGTGCGGTCATGGAAGGCCCGCGCACGCTGACCACGAAGCCGCATGGCCCAAGATCAATGTGGCACTGGTGCCAAATTGTGTGCTCGTCCGGTACAAAATTCTCGCAATTCTCCGTCCACATCCCTGCTTGCACCCAAGAAATCTCAGGGTAGCGCCTCGGCCTAAGGTCGGGGCCTGGCTCGAAGTTGTCTCCCTGCAGCGCATTGTAAGTGCTGGCTGAGGCCCCTTGGCCTTTCGGTGGCACAGATTGTTTTTCCACTGAAGTGGGGTTGACAGCACTCTCGTCTGCTGTCGCTTGATCCAGCCACCCTGCCTGTACACCGGCCTTGTCCTCTATATCCCTGGCCTTCTTTTCCCCGAACGGCCTGGCGCCGCTGAGGATTGCTGAGATAGCACCCTGATTTTCGCCGGTACGGCGGACGAACTCAGCCTGGGTCCCGAACTGTTCCTTGATGAGCGCCAACAGGCGGCGGCGGCGGTTATCTGCGGTGGTCATGCGTTCGGATTGTCCGGCCAAATTACATTAAGGTAAATCACAGAACTGTATTGACTTGAAATTACATAAATGTAATGCTTGTGGTATGGACCTCCTCACGTACCTCAACTCCTTAGATAAGTCAGCGCGCGCCGCGTTTGCCGCTGCGTGCGGTACCTCTGAAAACTATATGCGGAGAGCGATAAGCACGAGCCGCCAGTTCAAATGTGAGCTTTGTGTGGCGATCGAGCAGAACTCCGCAGGCACTGTGACGCGAAAGGAACTGTGCCCGGACACATGGGTGAAGCGCTGGCCGGAGTTAGCTGGCATCCCCGCCCGAGAAGTCCATTTCCCGTTGACTACTCCGGGACTAGAGCGTCCACGTTAGGTCTCTCTGTTTGCACCTAGCGCCGCGATCTGTGCCACGTCAGTCGGAGCTATCGGGGTGAGGCCAGTCCTGCGTGTTGTTGTGCGCTGCAGGACAGCGATCCTGCGGCGCTCCAGCGGGGTCAGTCGACGCAATTTTGACTTGGGTTGGAACACAGATTTCATCCCGAGGGTGTAAGGCGTGCGGTTGCGCTTGGTTTAGACGGCAGTGTATCCACCGGGGAAAACAATTCATGCAGAACCAACCTCAGAGACTGATTGGCATGCTGCGCCATGCTGTCAACACTTGGCGGACACGGGAGCGGATGGGACGGGAGTCGGTGGTCGATCTCATTGTCAGCACCCATGAGCGGCTCGGCTACGATGATGTAACGGGTATCCGCTTCGAGCCGATGACACGAGATACGTTTGAGCGCATGAAGGTCAATGCCGAGCGCGTGTTTCGCTGGCTCGATGATGAAACGAAGGAAAGCACCCTACTGCCGACCAATTTCATCCCGTCGATCCTGGCAGCGCTGCCGGCAGATCTCCGGATCAACGTGCTCGATCAACTGTTGGCGCCTTTCGGTCTGTTCGTGCGCGCCGAGGTCGGCGAGCCGGAGCCGGAGCTGTGTGTCCATGCGGCCCTGGGAAAGCTCATGCGCGAGGATGCGAAAGGGCACCAGGCCGTGCTGCGCCTTGCCACCGACACCTCCGACGAGGCCGTGCAGGACGCCCACCGCGAGCTGCGCGAGGCGGTTGGCTTCAAGCGCCGGCTCCTGCGCACGCTCGGCAAGTTGATCACCAAGCGGAAGCGCAAGGTATGACGCCAGGCGCTGCGTTCATTACTGCGCGCTGCCGACTTACAAAATCCCCGCGGAAGCGCAAGCCGTTGACACAGGCAGAGCTGCGTAAGCTTTTCGCGCGCATCAAGAAGCGCGTGGTGGCAGGCGGCAAGCCATTCGGCGTCTTTGCGATCAAGGTGGGGGGCGGACGGCAATTCAAGCTGCTAAGCGTGAGTAGCGAGGAATACAAGGCGCAGCTGCGTCTGGACGAAGCGTTTAAGCATTGCCTTGCGGTTGCCTATGACGGTCGAGCCAATCTCGGCGACGTGTGGGAAGACCTTTGCACGTTCGACCAGGTGCCGCCCGCGTGAAGATGGAGATTCGCTTCGAGCCTGGCATGACGTGCTGCAAGTCCACGCGAGTGTGGGCCGGCCTGGCATGCAGGCACGCGGTCCAGCTGGCGTGCGCGCGCCGGCGGGCCAGCGAGATTGCGCTGGTGAAGGGCGGGAAGGGCCTTGATGCCTTCGCGCGGCATCTGCTGACCTTCTGGACCCTGCGCGATGTGTTTTATGTGTTCGCCGGCGCCGGGCAGATGTCGAYGCTGGCCCAAATCTGCAAAGAGCGATGGCTGCAGCTGTCAGGCAGCGACCGTATCGCCTATCGCGCTGAGGTGGCCATCGCCACCGATCGCATCGAGACCGGGCCGTACAACCCGCGTGCCTTCATGTTGACCTTTGACCTTCTATGTGAAACCGCCAGCGAGCGGCCGTAAAGACCATGGACTATCCAATTCAACCAATCAGCAAGATCGAGGAGCAGGGCAAGGTAGCCGCGTTAGCTGGCCAGTGCCCGATTGCTTCCAATCCGTACGCGGACGGCACAGGTCACTGCCGTGCATGGAAGAACGGCTACGTGCGCGAAGTACGGCCGCAATTCATTGATGCTGTCGGCGAGGAGTTCTAACCATGCCTGCCTTCCGAATCAACGATCTGGAGCTGGACGCACTGCATGGTGCCGGCGCGGACATCTTCCAGCTCTATGTGGGCGCGCTGCGGCCACGCATGGACTTCAAGACGGGCGTGGTGGGGCGCCGCGTGCGGATCTCTTACCAGGCGCTCAAGGAATGGACGGAGCGCAACGCTCGGCACGGCGTGAAGTACTTGGCGCACGACAAGAGCAAGCTGCAGCGCATGCTGACCAGGCTGCAGGAGATGGGATTGCTGCGCAGGATGGGCGGTCCCTATGAGATGGTGTTCGCGTGCCCGTTGGCTGATAAGGACAAAAATGTCCAGAAACAACCCGATACGACCTCGATACAGTCTACAGCACCCGTTAAGGCTAGTCGTGGCAAGGGTTCGCAGCGCACTCGCGCCCCTGTGGATAACGCGAAAGCCGCCACACATCAGGAGTCCGGTAAAACCTTAAAACCTACTCCCCCTACCCCCTCATGCCTGCGGCACGAGGAGGATGGCAAAGCGATCAACCCTCCCACGCCTGCGGCGCAGGAGGCTGATAACCCCCTGAAAGACGACGAAACAACCAAGGCGATCAACCCTCCCGCGCCTGCGGCGCAGGAGGAAGGCAGCCCCCTGAAAGGCGACGAAACACCCACCGCGACGCAAGGGCGCAACGGGCCCTCAGAGCAACGCCACGAGCCGTTGAATGGCGGTGGGGATCGGCCTCCGGCCCGGCTTGCAGGGGAGAAGGGTTCGGAGCCGGTGCTCACCTGGGAGCCGCATCTGGACTGGCCGACCGGTATCACGCAGCGCCAGCGGGCCTACATCGCATGTTCGACGGCGCCGCTGAGCAAAACGCTCGCCCAGCGCGTTTTGGACGAATGGCATGGCGCTACGAAGGCGGGGGTGGTCGGTAAGCCTTGGCCGTACTTCAATTCATTGTTGCGGAATGCGAAAGAGTGTGGCGAGGCCTGGGAAACGCACTACGCCGAGGATGTGGAAGCGGCGCGCGAGCAGGAGCGCATTCGGCTCGTCAATCAGGCCGCAGCAGATGCCGCGTTTGCCGCGCAGATCGATGGCGAGCCCGGCCCGCTGCCGCGTGGTGAGCTGGGCAAGCTGGTGCGCAGGGGCGGCCGCAAATGAGCGCGGCCGAGCGGAGCGCCGAGCTTGCCTATGCCGAGGCGGTGGAGCAGCTGCAGATGCGTGCCGTCAAGCGCGACCGGTGGAGCTCGCGCGCCGTGTTCTGGACGGCCGTGCGCTTTGGCCTCGACCAGGTGCTGGTTGTGGCATGGCCGGAGGCGCGATCGCGCTGGGAATGGCTGTGGTCGGATTGCGTGCGTGAACACCTGCCACCGATTCCAGGCATTCCGGAGGCCGAGAACATGCCATCGGACGCGACCGCGGCCGAACTGGAATTCGCGCGGATGCGCACCATCGTTGGGGGGAGGGCGAAGCGATGACGGTCGGGATTCGAGTGGACAAGCGCGAGCGCGAGCGGCTGGAGTGGGCGGTCGATCGCCTACATTCGTGGGGCAAATGGGCCAAGTCCGGCGGCGCGCCGAATGGCTACGGCGAGAGCTGCCTCACGCTCGAGGAGATCCGCTCGATGCCGCTGCGGTCGTTCATTCCGATGTCGCCGCCCGAGTGCGAGCAGCTGCACGAAGCGCTGTGGCGGCTGCCGCTCGATCTGCGCAAGCTGGCCATGGCCTGGTACGTCGAGGAACTGACGCGCCAGAAGATCGGGCAGCGGCTGGGCGTGAGCGAGAGCCATGTCCGCCGCCTGCATAACTCGCTGCTGGTCGCGCTCGAGTACTGCCTCAAGAATCCGCAGGCCAAGGTGCTGCCGCTGCATCTGCTGCTGAAGCCCTGACAGAACCAGCAAAACCATTTTTCAAGGTAGCGCCTTTTTTCTTTTATGGATCAAATGGTTAAAGGGGGACCCTGACGCTCGCTATTGAAATCCTGACTGGGTAGGGGTAGATTTCGGCTACGCTGTGGTTTCAGTGCGTGCAGTGAAAGCGAAGCCCGATCCGGTCCCTACCTGGTCGGGCTTTTTGCATTCTGCGCCGCCTGATTTCCAGTTGTCTCCTCGGGCATCCCGCCCGATTCGCCCCGCCAGGGTCATGCCGGCGGGGCTTTTTTCATTCCGGAGGTGAGTCTTGAAGACGGCTTTTGATTGGATTCTGCGCATTGCTGCGGCTGCGCTCGCCGGGCTGCATATCGCGGGTAACGATGGGGCTGGCCGGGTCGCGGTCGTCGTCTACGGCGTGATGGCGACACTCGGGCTAACGCTGGCACTCCTCGTTGTCGCAACGTGCCTGACCGAAACCGGGCGCATCGCGCTTCGCAGCAAGAAGGCGGACTTTCCGCGATACCCGGTCGCGCGCTGGATCTGGTCGCTCGGTTCTGTGGCCTACCTGGCCTGGACAGAGCATCAATGGCTGGCGACGATGCTTCTGCTGGTGATCATCCTGACGCAATGCCTGTGCACTACGGCCCACGAAGAAGAGCCGGCCCAAGCTACGGGGAGTTAGCATATGGCGAAGCGCAGTCCTTTCCTTTCTCGCTTGATGCAGTTGTTCGCAAAGAACAGGCTGGCAATGCAGTCGATGCTCTCCTATGCGGTGGCGCATGAGCTGGATGGCACTCGTACGCTGACGGTATTCGAGGGGCGGCGGGCAGCGAGCATTGAGCTTTCACCTGAATGGGCAGTAGAGCTTGCCGCGCAACTCGCCGGCCCTGCTTGTCGCGCAGGCGCCGCTTGCGTCGATCCGCGCGTCTTTCGTAAGAGGCGGGTGCGACTCATCTTCACGGGGCCGAACAGGAGCCGCCAGGTGAACGAGCGAGGGGATACCCCATGTCAGCCGTAAGCGTTGATGTAAGCAGCGTGGTGCAGGGTTTCGGCCTGCAGCAGCGGCAGATGCCGTTCGCCGCGGCCGTGGCGCTCACGCGGTTAGCCAAGCTGGCGCAGGGGGCTGAGACCAGCGAGATCATGCGCGCGTTCGATAATCCTGCGCCATTCACGCGCACGGCGGTGGGCACTACGCCGGCCAACAAGACCTCGCTGGAATCCTCGGTCTTCATCAAGGACCGACAGGCTCGCTACCTGCGCACCGAAGTCGAGGGCGGCCAGCGTGAGCTCAAAACGTTCGAGAAGCTGTTCGGCAAGGGCATCGCGCTGCCAGGCGCCGGCGCGAAACTGAACCAGTACGGCAACCTGACCCGCGGCACGATCAAGACGATTGCAGCCGAGCTCAATTCTTCTGGCACGTCGAAGCGGTATTTCAAGGGCAAGCCGCGCGGGCACAACCTGCCCGAGGCCATCTATGCGCGGGTCGACCGTAACCGCAAGATCGTGCCGGTGTTGGTCTTCGCCACCAGCGCCCAGTATGAGAAACGGCTGCGCTTCAGCGAGGTGGCTGAGCTGACGGCACGCGCGAACTTCGAGCGAGAGATGCTGCAGGCCTGGGAGCAGGCGCTGGCCACGGCGCGGTAGCCGGCGCCGGCGGGCAGGGCAGGGCGCCCGGTGGGGTGCAGCCGGGCGCACGCGGGTCCTTCCGGCCTCCCGTCTCGCGGGGGTCATTCGCACCGCGTTCTTTTCCTAGATGAAAGGGGCTCTAGGGTTAGTTAGTTTTGGGGGTGTCATGGGCAAGAAGGTGAACCTGCAGGAGCTGGCGGAGATCACCGGATTCGCGGTGCAGACGCTGATCCGCTGGCAAGCGAAGGAGGGTATGCCGGTGGAACTGGCTGGCCAGCGCGGCCGCGGCAACGAATACGACACCGCAGCCGTGCTCGCCTGGTACACGCAGCGCGAGCTGCACCGCGCAGGCCTGTCCAGTCCGAAGGATGAGCTCGACCGCGCGCGAAAAATCGAGGTCGAGCTGCGCATCGGCGAAAAGCTGGAACTGCTGGCGCCGGCGGCCAAGTTTGAAGGCCTGTGGGCCAGCCACGTCGAGGCGGCCAAGACCGAGATGCTGCTGCTGCCCGGCAAGGTGGCCGATGCCGTGTTCGAGGCGCACGACATCGAGATTGACGAGCAGCTCGTGCTGCCCTTCATTGAGGAGTGCCTGGCCAAGCTCCAACACCTGGACGAAGACGATGATGGAGATGGAGACCCGGACTCTGAGCATCCTGACGATGCCGGAGACGATGAGGAGGATGACGAATACGGCTAAGCGCACGCTGCGTATGGCCGTTTCGCGCTGGGCCCTGCCGCCCCGCATGAATGCCCTGGAATGGGCGCGCAAGTATCGGTTCCTGTCGAGCGTCGAGGCCGATCGCGCCGGCAAGTATGACCCGGAGGTGACGCCTTACCTCTGCTGGCCGGGAAATCCGCTCGAGGCGCTCGATGATCCGACCGTGATCGAGGTGTGCTGCCAGAAATCAGCGCAGGTCGCGTGGACCTCAGGCGTGCTGGGCAACATCCTGTGCAAGTGGATCGATTTGGACCCGTCGCCGATCCTTGGCCTGTTCCCGAAAGAGGGCGCGGCCAAGGAATACATGGCCGAGAAGTTCGAGCCGATGGTGAGCGCCACGCCGCGGCTGCGCAGGGCAGTGGACCTGCGCAGCCGAAAGTCGCAGCAGCGCATGTTGTTCAAGCGTTTCCGCGGCGGCTTCCTCAAGCTGGTCGGATCCAATTCGCCTTCCAGCGTCAAGTCCAGTCCGATCCCGCGCATCTTTATCGAAGAGCCCGACGACTGCAATCTGAACCTGCGCGGCCAGGGCGACTCGATCAAGCTGGCCAAGGAGCGGACCAAGACGTTTCGCCGCTCGCGCGTCAAGATCGTGATCGGCGGCACGCCGACGGTCGAGGGCACATCGACCATCGCGGCCGAGATGGAGCTCTCCGACAAGCGAGTCGGCATGGTACCTTGCCATCATTGCGGCGAAGAGCACGCGCTGAGTTTCGACTACCTCAAATGCCCCGAAGAGGAGGGCGCATCGCATCCGATTTTCGGCAAGAAGGTGCCGGAGAAGGCCTACTACGTCTGCCCGCACTGCGGCGGCATCTGGAACGATACGGAGAAGCGCCGCAACGTGAAGGCCGGCCGCTGGATGGCCACCGCGCCGTTCAACGGCATCGCCGGCTACTTCATCAACGAGCTGTATAGCCCATTTCCCGGCTCGGTGATGCCGATTCTGATGGAGAACTGGCTCACGGCGCTCCACCACCTGGCGATGGGTGATGAGAGCAAGCTGGTGGCGTTCACCAATAGCTCGATGGGCGTGGCCTACTCATTCAAGGGCGACCAGCCCAAGGCCGACGAGCTGGCTGAGCGCGCGCTGCCTTATGAGGCTGGCATCGTGCCGGAAGGCGGCTTGATGTTGGTGATTGGCGTCGACGTGCAGCCCAGCCGTCTTGAGGTGGCCGTGCGTGCCTACGGCCGCGGCGAAGAGTCCTGGCTGGTGCGCTATGACCAGCTGTGGGGACAAACTGCGCTGATTACCGATGACGTCTGGAACCAGCTCGACAAGCTGATTTTTGGCAAGTATCGCCACGTTCGCGGCTTTGGCCTGTCGATCTCCGCCGCGTCGATCGACAGCTCAGACGGCAATACGTCCGATGCGGTCTACAAGTACGTGCGCTCGCGCCAGGGCCGCGGTGTGCCGCATGTGATGGCCATCAAGGGTTCGACAAACGCTGATGCGGAGATCTTCCGCAAGCCCAGCGCAGTGATCGACACCAACAAGAAGAACACCAAGGCGGCCAAGTACGGCGTTGCGGTGTTCATGGTCGGCGTGGGCCGCGCCAAGGATCTACTCATTGGTGAGCGCGGCCGCGTTGGCATGGAGGGCAAAGGGCCGGGCCGCTTCCACGTCTACAAAAACGTGATCGCCGACTACTTCGAGCAGCTGCTGGCCGAGGTCAAGGCGCCGACGCGGCAGCAAAACGGCCACGTCATTCGCGTTTGGCAAAAGAAGGTGGGCAAGCGCAACGAAGCGCTGGACTGCGAGGTGTACGCCTTGCACGCCACGCGTGCCGCCAAGGTCCACTTGATGCAGGAGCGCGACTGGGCCGCCCTGGAGGCGCGGTTGTCGCAGGCCGGGCTCTTCGACGAGCCGGCGCCGCCCGAGCCAGTCCCGACACCGGAGCCGCCGGCCGCACCTCGCGAGGTCGACGCGGAAGACGACGAAGACGACCAGGACGCCCCGCCGGCGCGGCATCGGCAAGCGCCAGCGCCGGTCACCACCAACGAAACCCCCAACTTGCCACCGCGACGCCGGCGCCGTTACGGCACCGTCTCAGGTGGCGTGGAGATATGACCCATGATTACAGCGGCACAAGCACAGTCGCAGCTCGATGCCTGGCTGGCGGCCAGCCTGGCAGTGGCGCGCAATCAATCCTATGAGATCGAGGGGCGTAAGCTCACGCGGGCCGACGCTGCCGAGATCCGCAAGCAGATCGACTATTGGGAGGTCAGGATCAGCGCCGCTAAAAACGGCGGCCGCCGGATGCGGATTGGCTACGGGGTGGCGGAATGAAGGACGCYAAGCTCGGCGCCGTGCTGGCCAGCAAGTTGACGCTGCCCGACCGCCTGGTCAACTATTTCAACCCGGCCGCTGGCAATCGGCGCGCGCAGGCCCGCACGGCGCAGGCCTACTCGGGCGCCTATGATGGCGCTTCCCGCACCAAGCGCTCGCTGCGCAACTGGTTCGCCTTCGGTCGATCGGCCGACGCGGATCTGCTGCCGGAACTCGGTGAGTTGCGCAATCGCAGCCGCGACCTCGGTCGTAACAATCCGCTGGCGGTCGGTGCGATCAATACGGTGGTGACCAACGTGGTCGGCACTGGCCTCGCGCCGCAGCCAACCATCGACGCCAAGGTGCTGGGGCTGTCCGAGGAGCAGGCGGCCGCCTGGCAGCAACAGGCGCAGCTTGAGTTTTCGCTGTTTGCCGACAGCAAGGAATGCGACATCACGCTGGCGCAGACCTTCTACGAAATGCAGGCGCTGGCATTCCGCTCTACGCTGGAAAACGGCGACGTGTTCTGCGTCACGCCAATGCTCGAGCGCCACCGCACGGCCTATCGCACGCGGCTGCAGCTGATCGAGGGAGACCGTTGCTGCAATCCGAAAAACGTGCGCGATACCGACAAGCTGGCGGGTGGCGTGGAGTTGGACGATTTCGGTGCGCCCGTCGCGTGTCACTTTCTGCGCTCACATCCTGGCGGCCTGGGGGTAAGGGATAGGGTATGGGACCGGCGCGAAGTGTTCGGTACCAGTACCGGCCGGCGCAACGTCCTGCACCTGTTCGAGCGTCGACGGGTGGGCCAGACGCGCGGGCAACCCTACCTGGCGCCGGTGATCGATCCGCTGCGCCAGCTCGGCGTGTACACCGAGGCTGAGTTGGCCGCGGCGGTGGTGTCCGGCATGTTCACGGTGTTCATCAAGACCGAGGACGGCCAAGGTGCCTTTGATCCGACGGAGGGGGGCGACGATACAGCGCCGGACTACAAGCTGGGCAAGGGTGCCATCATCCAGGGCGCGCCGGGCGATAGCGTGGAGATCATCAATCCAGGCAGGCCAAACGCACTGTTCGATCCGTTCGTGCAGTCGATCCTGCGGCAGATCGGCGTGGCGCTGGAGCTGCCGTTCGAGATGCTCATCAAGCACTACACCTCCAGCTACACGGCGGCCCGGGCAGCGATCCTGGACGCCTGGCGCTTCTTCAAGATGCGACGCTTCTGGCTGGCCACCAACTTCTGCCAGCCCGTCTATGAGCTGGTGATGGATGAGGCGGTCGCCAATGGCCGGATCTCGGCACCGGGCTATTTCGATAACCCGCTGATCCGGCGCGCCTGGCTGGGCTGCCAGTGGGTGGGTGATGCGCCTGGTGCGGTCGATCCGCTCAAGGAAGCGCTCGCATCGCAGAAAAACCTGGAGATCGGGCGCACCACGCTAGCGAAGGAAACGATGGCCTATGACGGCAGCAGCTGGGTCGACAACCATGCGCAGCAGGCGAGGGAGATCGAGGCGCGCCGGCGGGATGGTCTGCTCGCCGAGGCCACGCCTCCAGCACCGCCGGATCCCAACGCGGATCCACCGCCGGACAGTGCCAACCAATAAAGCGAACCCGCCTACCAAGGCGGGTTTTGCATTTCAGGAACGATGATGAATCGACTACTCGACGTTGTTACCGCGCCCTGGGCCATCCTGCCGGGCAAGCTCATCGAGATCGTCGCTGCCTACGACGCGCGCATGTTGGGCGAGCAGGTCGACCTGCAGGCGGTCGCGGCAAGCCTTGGCCGGCCGCTAGGAAGCGAGCCGCAGGATTACGAGATCGTCAACGGCGTGGCCGTGATCCCCATCATGGGCACGATCGGGCGGCGCGCCAACCTGTTCAGCGACATCTCCGGCGGTGCCTCCAGCGACCTGGTAGCGCGGGATCTGCGGGCCGCCGCAGCCAACAGCCGTGTGAACTCGATCCTGCTGCATATCGATTCGCCGGGCGGCACCGTTGCCGGCACCCAGCAGCTGGCCGATGTGGTGCGCGAGGTCGGCGCGGCCAAGCCGCTGGTGACGCTAGGCGACGGCACCATGGCATCGGCGGCGTACTGGATCGGTAGCGCGGCGAAAGCCGTGTACATCGCCGATGGCACCACCGAGGTGGGATCGATCGGCGTCGTGACCAGCCACCGTGATGTGTCCGGCGCAGAAGCCCAGCGCGGCGTGAAGACCACCGAGGTCTATTCCGGCAAGTTCAAGCGCATTGCCAGCAGCTATGCCCCACTCTCCGAGGAGGGCAGGGCGTCGGTGCAGGGCTACGTGGATTACCTGTACAGCCAGTTTGTCCAGGCCGTGGCTGACAACCGCGGCGCCGGCGTCGACCAGGTGCTGGCTGATATGGCGGATGGGCGGATCTTCGTTGGCCAGCAGGCCATCGATGCCGGCCTGGTCGACGGCATTGCCACGCTAGACCAGTTGGTAGGACGGCTCGCTGCCGGCGAGTTCAGCACGACCGGGGCGCGCACCGTGCCCCCTTCTAAACCCCGGGCAGACCTGCCCACCTCTCCGAAAGGAACCTCCATGAGCATCACCCGCGAAGAGCTGGCGGCGCAATCGCCCGAGCTGCTGCAGCAAATCCAGTCCGAGGCCAGCGCCGCCGGCGCCACCGCCGAGCGCGAGCGCATCCTGGGTATCGAGTCCCATGCGATGGCCGGCCACGAAAAGCTGATCGCCACGCTCAAGGCCGATGGTAAGACCACGCCGGACCAGGCAGCCGCGCAAGTCCTGGCCGCCCACCGTGGTGCGCTTGCAGCGCAGGCCAAGTCGCTTGTGATCGATGCGCCGAACCCGCTGCCACCCAAGGTTGATAACCCGGACGCCGGAGGCAAGAAGGCGCCGACTCAGCAGGAAATCAGCGCACGGGCGACCGAGCTGATGCAGGCGGCCATGGCCAGCGGTCAGCGTCTTGGCTACGCCGCGGCCGCCACCAAGGCATTCAACGAACTGTCGGCGCAGGCCTGATCGGCGCCTTCTCCAACCATCCTCACAGGACTACATCATGAGCAATCCTGGTCTCATCAAAACCCACATCGCCGAGGGTGCACTCGGCAAGTTCCGCATCGTGGCGCAGGGCGCCAGCGACGGTGCGGTCAAGCAGGGCTCGGCATCGACCGATTCCCTGCTCGGCGTGACGGAAGGCTTTGCCTACGTCGCCGGCGACCGTCCCAGCATCGTGCGCAGCGGTATCGCCGACGTCGAGTACGGCGGTGCAGTCACCCGTGGCGCGCCGCTCACCAGCGACGCCAGCGGCCGTGCCATCGTCGCCGCACCGGCGGCCGGCGTGAATGCCCGCACCATCGGCTTCGCAGAGGTCTCCGGCGTGCTCGGCGACATCGGCTCGCTGCTGGTCTGCCCCAACCAGATCCAGGGCTAAGCCACCGGCTACGCCGCCCCGATGTTCCTCTTCTTCTTCGCGTTTTCTAGGAGTACTACATGACGACTGCAGTCGCCCCGTACCCGATCAACCAGCCGCTTATTGCGTCGGTCGTGATCGCCTATGCCAATGGCCAAATGATCGCCGACTCGGTAATGCCGCGCGTGCCGGTCGGCAAGGCCGAGTTCAAGTACCTGGTCCAGAGCATGGCGGACCAGTTCACCGTCCCCGACACCAAGGTGGGCCGCAAGGCGAAGCCCAACCAGGTCGAAAGCACCGGTGTGATCCAGACCGCGTCCGTGAACGATTACGGTCTGGATGAAGTCGTGCCGGTCGATGACGTCAAGAATGCGCCGGAGGGCGTCGACCCCCTGGCCACCGCGGCGGAATTCACCATGAAGCTGGTGACGCTCGACCGTGAGGTGCGGGTAGCGGCTGCGGTGTTCAACCCGGCCAACCACGTCAACAAGGTCACGCTGAACGGCTCCTCGCAATGGTCGGACTACACCAGCTCCGACCCGATCAGCGCGATCCTGACCGCGCTCGATTCCCCGGTGATGCGGCCGAACGTTATGACGGTCGGTCGCGCGGTTTGGACCAAGCTGATCCTGCATCCCAAGGTGATCGACTACGTCAACGGCAAAGGCGGCACCTCCGGCGGTGTTACGCGGCAGCAGTTGGCCAACGCGCTGGAGCTCGAGGAGATCCAGGTGGGCGAGGCATTCGTCAACACGGCCCGCCGCGGCCAGGCCATGGCTCTGCAGCGCACCTGGGGCAAGCATGCCGCTTTCACCTATCGCGAGATCCCATCGGACAGCACCCGGTCGACCACCTGGGGCTTCACCGCGCAGTTCGGCGATCGCATCGCCGATGCGGATTTCGGTAAGGACTTCGGTGGTCTCGAAGGCGCCTACAAGGTGCGCGCCGGCGAGCGGGTGCAGGAGCTGGTGACGGCGCCGGATCTGTCGTACTTCTTCCAGAACGTGATCGCCTAAGCTTGGCGTCGCACACATAACCCCAGCGGCCCGCCATGAGCGGGCCGTTTGCATTCGAGGATTCCATGAAAGTCAAAGCAAACTGGCCGGTCGATACCGGCAAGAAGCTGCAGGAGACCGGCTCGGTGTTCGATGTCAGCGACGAGCAGGGCGCCGTGCTGGTAGCCGCCGGCGCGGTCGAGAACGTGGGGCGCAAGAAGAATGAGGACGCTGGCGGCAAGGGGCCGGAGGGTGACGGCGGCGACGGTGGCGCCGGTGGCGATCCCACCCCTCCGGCTGCCTGATGCTGCCCGGTGAGGACCTCGACGTCTTTGTCGAGGATTTCGGCGACCTGGTGACGGTGGCCAGCCTGGGCATATCCCGGCTGGCGCTGCTCAGCCAGGTACCCGGCGAGACGCTGAACGGCCTCTCGCGTGGTGCCGGCGTGCAGCTGCTCGGCCGCGCGGACGTGTTTGGCGTCCTGACCGCCACAGACGTGGTGGTGGTGACCGAAGGCAACAGCGCCGGCTCCTACAACCCGGTCGGCCCGCCCGTCAAGCGCGGCGATGGCGCGTTTGTGGCGATCGACCTTAACCCGGTACCGACATGACAACCAAACGAGAGGCCATGGCGCAAGGCGTGCTGCAGGCGCTGCAGGCTGCGCCAGCGCTGCAGGGGCTAGGCCTGGTGTTCTCGCGCTCCCTGTTCGCCGCGCTGGACATGCGCACCACCAAGCGCGTGCTGGTGGTCCATCACGGCCAGGAACAGATGGGCGCCGAGTCCACCGCGGAGATCGATCGCCACGCCGAGCTGCTGATTACGGTGGTGGCCCGTGACGCCGACCCGGATGCGCTTTCCGAGGCCACGCTGGCACTGGTCCACCCGGTGGTGATGGCCTTCACGGATCCCGCCCTGATCGATATCGGCGAGCTCGGCACGGATGCCCCGAGTTACGACAACCTCGGCGGCATCGTCGGCGCGCGCACCGTCCACTACGACCTGTTTTACCGCACCAGTCGTGACAGCCTGAGTGCCTAGGAGATCCCCATGATGACAACCATGGCCGGCGATGATGCGCCGGCGGATGAGGGCCTGCCGGCCGCGCAGGCCGGTGTGCCGCTGGATTCGGAAATCGCCATCGGCACCGATGAATATGCCGGCATCGGTGGCTCGTTCATGTTCGATCCCGTCACGGGCCGGCGCACCCCGACCGCTGGCCCCGCGCTGGAACTCGCCACGCGGCCCGACAACCCTTCCAAGGAGTAAGCCATGCCAAAGCTCAATCGACGGACCGTCATTCTGGCGAAAATCGAGACCACATCCGGCACGGATGCGATTCCCACCGGCGCCGCCAATGCCATCCTGGTGCGGTCGGTCAACATCCAGCCGCTGGTGGCCGAGAATGTGCCGCGCAACCTGATCCGCGCCTATTTCGGCAACAGCGACCAGCTGCCGGCTGGTATCCATAGTGAGCTGGACTTTGAGGTCGAACTCGCCGGTGCTGGCGCGGCCGGTACCGCCCCAGCCTGGGGACCGTTGATGCGTGCCTGCGGCATGTCGGAGACGGTCACCGCGGCCACCGACGTCAAATATGCGCCGATCACTGGCAGCAACGAGACGGTGTCCATCTATGGCTATATTGATGGACTGCTGCACAAGTTGCTCGGCTGCATGGGCACGGTCGCGTTCGACATTACCAGCAAGGGCATTCCGGTGATGCGTTACAAGTTCCTCGGCGCCTTCAGCCCGGTGACCGATGCGGGGAACCCGGCGAGCGTCGACTACACGAAGTTCAAACGCCCGGTTCTCGCCAACAAGACGAACACGGCGACCTGGTCGATTCAGGGGTACACGGGCCCGCTGCAGGCGTTGCAGATCGACCTGGCAAACACCCTGGTCTGGCGTTCGCTGATCGGTTACGAGGGCGGAGCCCAGACCGATCGCCAGGTGGCAGGCAGCATCAACATGGAGCTCACCACCGTCGCCTCGAAGGACTGGTGGTCGACGGTCCGCGATGCCTTGACCGGCTCGCTGTCGATCACCCACGGCACGGTCCCCGGCAACATCGTCAAGTTCGACGCGCCACAGGTGCAGCTGTCGAATCCGGCCTATACCGACCAGGACGGCGTGGCGATGATGACCGCCAACCTGATCGTCGCCCCGTCGGCCGGCAACGATGAGTTGGTGATCACCGTCAAGTAAGCGACCTGGTCGCACCAACCAAAACCCATCAAGGCCCGCCACTGTGCGGGCCTTTTGCATCTTCAGGAGATCCCCATGGCATTCCGCCTGGCAATGAAACCCACCTTCGGCGCGCGCGTCAACGTTGAGGTCCTCAACGAGAAAGGCATTCTCGAAAAATCGCAGTTCCTGGCCAGTTTCACCCGGTACACCGTGGATGAGTTGGAAGCGCTCAAGGCCCGCTGGATTGTGGAGGGCGCTAACGATCCGATCTGGATCGCGCGCGAGGTCCTGGTGGGCTGGAAAGAGATGGTCGCCGACGATGGCACGGTCGCCGAGTTCAACGAGGAGAACAAGGCATTCCTGCTCAGCATCCCGCCGGCGGCCGCAGCGGTGCAGCAGGCGTTCTGGGACAACATCGTCACGGCGCGCGCAAAAAACTGATTGCGGCCGCGCGCCATTGGGCTGGCTTCCGCGAGGATGACTTCGAGGCCGACGCCGACGTGGCCGACGCGCTGGCGGCATTCGGCGCCCCCGAGGACGTGCTCGATGCGGTGCGCGCGCGGCCGACCGGCGAGGATTTTTTCTACTACGCCGACAACGAGGAATCCCTGTTCCTGTTCTTCGACGTGGCTACTCAGTGGAACTACGTGGGCACCATGGCCGGCGTGGTGCGCACCGGCCTCAACTATCCCGGCGTCGACAGCGTCATGAGCAAAAAGCGATATCGACGCAAGCGGCTGGCGGCCCTGTTCGCGGATCTGCAGCTGATGGAGAAAGCGGCGCTGCAGGTCTTTATGGATGAGGCCGAGGCGCGGCGCCAATAGCATCAACACCCGCTGCGGCGGGTGCTTTCAATTGAGGGGAGGGGCCTGTGTCCGAGCTCGGAAACATGATGGTCAGGTATCGGGCGGACCTGACGGACTACAACCAGGGCATGGCGGCCGGCGCGGCGACCGCCAAGAAGTTCGGCCGGGACGTCGAGAGTTCCCTGCAGGGGGTGGCGACCCGGGCCGATCAAAGCGCGGTCGCTGTCGCCCGCAGTGCGGACCGGATGGCGGGCTCGATGGGCCGGGTGGTGGAGTCCACCGACGCGCTGAACCGCCGCTTCGACGGCCTCATGCGCACGATTGGCGGCATCGGCCTGGGGCTGACCATTGCGGAGATGGTCAGCATGTCGGATGCGGCGACCAACCTGTCGGCGCGGATCGGCCTGGTGTCGTCGTCGGCGCAGGGGGCGGCGCAGACGCAAAGCGCGCTGTATGACGTCGCGCAGCGCACGCGCCAGCAGTGGGCCGGGGTGGCGCAGACGTACTCCTACCTGGCCAAGGCCGGGCAGGAGATGGGCGCCAGCCAGGACAAGATCCTACGCGTCACGGAAAACGTGTCCAAGGCGATCGCGCTGAGCGGCAGTTCCGCGGAATCGACGCAGGCCGCCCTGGTGCAGTTCTCGCAGGGCCTGGCCAGCGGCACGCTGCGCGGCGAAGAGCTGAATTCGGTGCTGGAGCAGGCGCCGCGCCTGGCGCAGGCGCTGGCCGATGGACTGGGCGTCTCGATCGGCGAGCTGCGCAAGCTCGGCGAAGCCGGCCAGCTGGTGCCGGCGCAGCTGCTCGATGCGCTGGACAAGGCGGGCAAGCAGCTGAGCGCCGAGTTTGCGCAGATGCCGATGACGGTCGAGCAGTCGTTCACCCAGTTGCAGAATGCGCTGATGAAGCGCATCTCGGACATGAACGAGGCCTCCGGGGTGTTCCGCAAGCTGGCGGACGGCGTGTCGTTCCTGGCGACCAACCTGGACTATGTCACGGCGGCCCTGACTGGCCTGGTGGCAGCCAAGGCGGCCGATTGGGCGCTCAATGCGGCGTCGTCGTTCGCTCGCAAGGCGGACGCCGCTCTGTTGCTGAGCCAGGCGACCCGGCAGCAGGCGACGGCGACCCTGCTGGCGGTCGAGGCGGAGGCAGCACATACCGCGGCGGTCGCTGCTGACACCACGGCGGTCTCTGCTGCCATCGGGGTGGCCCGGGCGGAGCAGATGGCCAAGCTGTCCAGTGCCAATGCCTCACTGCAGAGCGCGGAGGCCACCATTGCCGCCGCGACGGCCACTGGCGCTCTGTCCGGTTCGCTGCGCCTGGTGCGTGAGGCCGAGCTGCAGGCGACCGCGGCCACGGCGGCCCGGTCGGCCGCGCTCGCCGAGCTGGCGGTGCTCGGCCAGCAGCAAGTCCGGGTGAACCTGGAGATTGCGGCGGCCACCGAAGCCAATGCGGTGGCGCAGCGCGCGCTGGCGACGGCGCAGACCGCCGCCGGTGCCGGCGCCGGGCTGGCGACCCGGGCGCTCGGCCTGTTGGGCGGCCCCTTGGGCGCGGTGGTCACGGTGCTGGGCCTGGGCGTCACGGCCTGGGAGATCTATTCGGCGCGGCAGCGGGATGCGGCGCGCGAGGCGGTCGATTCGTCGGGCAAGCAGGTCGCGGTCAGTGGGCAGTCGACGCAGCAGATCATTGACGACCTGAACAAGCAGATTGCCAAGTACCGGGAGCGCAACGAGATCCGCGACGGCACGCCGGCGGGCGATGGCGCCAGGCTGGTCGACCAGAAGAAGGCGCTGGCGGATCTGCGCGCCAAGAATGCCGCCCTCACGCCGGAGCAGCGGGCGGCCAATCCCTACAACCCGAACCTGCTGGATGAGGCGCGGCTCGAAAACGCCCTGGTGGCCGCCGAGGCTGCCATGCGTGCCGAGCGCGTGCGCAAGCTGGAAGCGGACAACGCGAAGTTCGAGAACCAGCTCAAGGGGGTCAACGAGAACTACGAGAAGTACGTCACCACGCAGAAGGCGCTGCTGGCCGAGGGCGCCATCAACCTGACGACCTACACCGCGCGCGTCAAGGTGGCCTATGACAAGTGGGCTGGCGGGGCCAAGGACGCGGAGGAGGCCAACAAGGCCTTCCAGAACGCGCTGGGCGGGCAGATGGCCGCGATCGAGCAGCAGAGCAAGCTGCGCGAGGATGCGCTCAAGCGTGAGCTGGCCAATGTCGAGCGCCTGCGCCGGACCGGGCAGATCACGGAAACCGAGGCGCTCACGCGCAGCTATGACGCGCGGCAGACCGCCCTGGAGGGCGAGCTGGAGCAATCGAAGCAGCTGGAGGACCTGGCCGCTGGCAAGAAGGAGCTGGCGGCGCGCGAGAAGTACCGCGGCGAGCGCGTACGCATCGAGGCCGAGCTCAAGAGCCTGGGCCAGGAGCGCATCAACGCGCTGCAGGACCAGACCGATCTGCTCTACCGCCAGCAGACCGATCTCGACCAGAAGACGCTGCTGGGGCTGGAACAGCGCATTGTGGCTGTGACGCAGGAAACGCTGCTGTATGGGCGCCTGCCATCGGCGATCGAGGCCGTGACCGTGGCGCGCCTGCAGGAGCGGAGGGAGGCGATCGCCATGCTGGATCCCATGAGCGAGCAGCTCAAGGCGATTGACGCGGAGATCGAGGCACGCCAGCGCCTGCGGGATGCGCTCTACACCAAGGAAGCCACTGAGGCGCGCTATGACCAGGCGAAGAAAACCGCAGAGGAATGGAAGCGTGTTTATGACGAGATCGGGCAGGGGCTGACAGATTCCTTTTTCCGGGCTTTCGAGGCGGGCAAGGACATGGGCCGCACCTTCGTGGATGGCCTCAAAAACCTGTTCAAGACCACGGTGTTGCGTATTCCCTTCCAGTACGTCCAGGCGGGGGTGAATGGCGCGCTGGGGTTCAGTGGTGGCCCGGGTGGTGTTGCCAGCGGCTATGGCAGCGGTGGGGGAATGGGTGGTACATCCAACCTGATGCAGATGTCCAACCTGCTTGGCGATGCCTACGGCGTCAACGGCATGCTGGGTGGCCTGCTGGTGGGCAACTCGGGCGCGTATGGCGCCATGGTGCCCGGCTTGACTGTCGGCAGCCAACAGGCCGCCATGCTGGCTGCGCAAACGGGCGAATTCGGTGTCGCCGGCTTGAGCGCGACGGCCAGCTCGGGCGGATTTGCCTCCGGCGCCGGTAGCAGCATGGGCTCCTGGGTCAACGGCGCCTCGGGCTTGTGGGGTGCCGGTGCAGGTATCGCCGGCGGGATGCTGGGCGGTGCCCTGTTCAATAACAAGGGCTATTCGTCCTTGGGTGGCAGCCTGGGGGCAGTCGGCGGGCTGGCGGTGGCAGGGTCGAGCGCGGCCGCGGCCAGCGCCGTGGGGGCCAGCCTGGGCTCTGCGTTGCCTGTAGTGGGCACGATCGCCGGTGCCGTCATTGGTGCTGCGCTGGGCTCGCTGATCGGTGGAGGCGGGGAAACCCGCTACGGCGCCGGCTATAACGTGAATGGCGGCAAGGCCAGCAAGGGCGGTGGGCCGTCCGGCGGTGATCCGGCGGCCGACCAGGTGACGAAGGCGATCGAGACTACCTATGGCTCGCTGCAGTCGCTCACCGAGCGCTACGGCGGTTCGCTCGACGGCACCGGCGGCTATCGGGCTGGCTGGGAAGTCAGCCCCAAGAAGGGCCGCTCCTTCGTGTTCGCCGGCCTGGGGCAGGACAACCGCGTTGACCTGTCCGGCGAGAAGGATGCCGGCAAGGTGCTCGAGGCCCTGAACCTGCAGCTGCAGCGCTCCATCATCCAGGGCCTGCAGAGCGCGAACCTGGATCGGCCGTTCAAGGACTACATCGATAGCATCGACGCCTCCAAGCTCAGTGCCGATGATGTCCAGGCTGTGCTGGCCACGCTCGACAGCCTTTACCAGTTTGCCGACGCGGTCAAGAAGCTGCCATTCAAGGGCTTTGCGGACCTGTCGGCCTCGGCTGCGCTGGAACTGGCCAAGGTTGCCGGCGGCATGGAGGCGCTGACCTCGGGGCTCAACAGCTATTTCCAGGCGTACTACAGCGCGGGCGAACAGCAGGCATTTGCCAGGAAGCAGCTGGCCGCCCAGTTCGCCGCGCTGAACGTGGCGATGCCGCAGAGCAAGGCGGCATTCCGCGCCTTGATGGAGGGGATCAACCTCAACGACGAGAGCGGCCGCAAGCTGTACGCCACGCTGCTGGGCATCGCGCCGGCCTTCGCGCAACTGACCGAGGCGCTGGATGCCTTCGGCAAGCAGGTGCGGGAGTTCCAGGCCTCGCTGGACCTGGGCAACCTGTCGACGCTGACGCCCGAGCAGCAGTATGCGGAGGCCCGGCGGCGCTATGAGGAAACCTCGGCCGCGGCGCTGGGTGGCGATGCCGACGCGCAGTCGAAGTGGACGCAGATCGCGCAGGCCTTCCTGGAGGCCTCCCGCGCCTACTACGCCAGCGGTGGGCAGTACGCCGCCGACTACAACAGCGTCAAGGGCTTCAAGCCGGACGGCTCCCACGCTAACGGTCTGGCGTACGTGCCGTTCGACGGCTACCGGCCTGTGCTCCACGAGSGCGAGCGGGTGCTGACCCGGGCGGAAAACATGCGGTTCAACCAGGCGCCGAACTGGTCGGAGTTTGGCCGTGGCGGCAGCGCTGCCCTGGTGGCGGAAATCAAGTCGCTGCGGGCCGAGGTGCAGGCGCTGCGCAATGACAGTCGGCAGCTGACTGCGGCTCGCATGCAGCAGGCCGAGGAAAACCACCAGGAGGCCGTTGCGGTAGCCGGCAAGGGCAACCGGCTGCTCGATGAAATGATCAATGAGAGCAAATCATGACGATTGCGATAGAGGTAAGCGCCTGGCGGATCTCGGCCGCGGCGGTGGAGGTGCTGCGCTTCGCCAGCGCAGGCTTCACCACGCGGCCGACCGATACGCCGGCCAATGCGTATTTCGAGGGCCGCCTGGTCGAACAGCCGCGGCTGTCGCGCACGCTGTTCGACCGGGCCACCACCTACGGCGCCTCGCGCGCTTCGGCGGGCAAGATCCGGCTGCTGAACACCGATGGTGGCCTGGACAACCTGGTCACCGACTATGCGTTTGATGGCCGGCCTTTCACCGTCAAGGTGGGGCAGCCGGGCACGCCGGTGTCCGGCTGGGCGACGGTGATGTCGGGGCTGCTCGATGACGTGAGCGCGGATGACGGCGCCATGAGCCTGCAGGTGCGCGATCGCCTGGCATTCCTGGGGCGGCCCCTGGCTCGGCCGAAGTATGCCGGCAGCAATGTGCTCCCGGATGGCGTGGAGGGCACCAAGGACGATCTCAAGGACCAGTACAAGCCGCGCGTCTATGGCGGCGTGTTCAATGTGCCGGCCAAGGCCGTCAACACCTCCAAGCTGGTCTATCAGGTCTCCGACCAGGCCTGCACCGTGACCGTGGTCTATGACAACTGCGTGGCCCTCGCGCGCGGCGCTGACTATGCCAACCAGGCCGACCTGCTGGCCACCGCGCCGGCGGCCGGCACCTTCCGTTGCTGGCTGGGCCTGTTCCGGCTGGGATCCATGCCGGCCGGCCAGGTGACGGCGGATGCCGGCACTGCGGAGCAGCGCGCCGGGGCGCTGCTCAAGCAGCTCGCGCTCGATGGGGAGATCCCGGCCGGCGACATCGTGGATGCCGACGTGACAGCGCTCAACGCCGCCAACAGTGCGCCGGTGGGGGTGTGGGTGGACAGCGAAGCCAACACGCAGACGGTGATGGATGAGCTGGCCAACGCCATCGGCGCCTGGTACGGTTTCGATCGCCTCAACCGCCTGCGCATGGGCCGGCTGACTGCCCCGACCGGCGTGCCGGTGGCGCGGTGGTCCGTCGACGCGGTGACCAGCCTGGTGTTGCGTTCCGCCGGCGTGCCGAACTGGCGCGCGGTGGTGCGCTTTGGTCGCAACTACACGGTGCAGGCGCAGCCAGCCGGCAGCGTGGCGCAAGCGCGCAAGGCCTTTCTGGCGCAGGAATACCGGCAGACGGCCGTCGAGGTGGTGGCGGTCAAAACGGCGTGGCCTTCCTCGGAAGAGGTGACATTCGATGYGGCGCTGGTCGCCGAAGCGGATGCCGCGGCCGAGGCGACCCGGCGCAGCGCGCTGTACAGCGTGCGGCGCATCCTAGTCGACGTCGAGGTGCCGCTGTCCGAGTTGGGCGACCAGGTCGACCTGGGTGTGGTGGTGGCCCTGGATCATCCGCGCTACGGGCTCGCCGGCCGGCTGCTGCGGGTGATCGGATTGGATGCCGGTGTCGATTCCGATACCGTGAAACTGACTTTGTGGGGGTAGGGTGGCGAACGTTCTCCTAGCGCATCCCAATATCACCGACACCGGCACGCTGAGCGGTGGCAATTGGCAGATCTCGCGCGACAACCTCAAGGATCGCCAGCTCTCGCGCGTGGCCCGTACGGCGACGGCGAGCAAGGCCGACACGCAATTCACGCTGGATCTCGGTCGCAGTCGCCTGATTTCCGTGATTGCCGTCGTCCGGCACAACCTGTCCACCGCGGCCAAGTGGCGGGTGAGGGTGGCCAACAATGCGGGCTTCACCAGCACGGTCTACGACAACGCGGTCACGGTGCCACCGGACGGCGGGCCCAGCCTGCTGATGGACTTCGCCACGCAGACCTACCTGGCCTGGGATCCGGACTGGCAGCTGGCCTGGCCGACGCTGTTCCCCACTAGCGTGCTGGAATGGGAGGATGACAACTTCTGGGCCGGCAGCATCACCGAGGAGGAGCGCAAGGAATATCCGTCCCTGTTGCTGGCGGTGCTGCCGAAGCCGGTGGCCGGCCGCTACCTCCGGGTGGAGGTCGACGACGAGACCAATCCGGATGGCTATGTCGAGTTCGGGCGCCTGTTCGTGGGGAGTGCCTGGCAGCCGATCTACAACGCCAACTGGGGCGCCTCGATCGGCTGGGAGACCGATACCGGCATGCAGCGCGCCATGTCCGGTCAGCCGTACTTCGATCGCAAGGCTGGCCGTCGCGTCACCCGCTTCGAGCTGGGCTACCTGACCAAGGATGAGGCCTTGGGGCGCATCTTCGAGATCCAGCGCAAGGCCGGCATCGATGGCGAGCTCCTGCTGGTGTGGGACAAGGACGATGCCATCCACCTGCTGCGCCAGTCCTACCTGGGGCGCCTGCGCCAGCTCAGCCCGATCGCGCGCGTCATGGTCGGCAATCACAGCAACGCTTTTGAAATCGAGGAACTCTAATGACGAGCGTGACTTTTACGCCGGACGTCGGCGGCGACAACATCACCATTGACGACAGCGACAGCGCCACCACCGGACTCGGCAACGGTGGCCACCGCACGCGCTTCATGATCGCGCTGGCGCAGTTCATGAAGGTGGTGCTTTGGGTGAAAACCACGGCGGCGCTGGTGCTCGGCTACCGCGATGCGGCGGCCACCTCGGCCGGCCAGGCGCAGACCTATGCCGCGGCGGCGCAGTCAGCGGCCGGCGTGCCCGCCCTGGCCGGCAATGCGAACAAGTTCCTGGCGGTCAATGCGGCGGCCAACGGCGTGGCCTGGGTGCAGTCGCTCCCGGCCCTGACGATGAGCCATACGCAACCGCTGGTGCGCTACGTGGAAACTGACCAGGCCGGCGCGGTGGGCGTGTTCCAGACGCAGGTCGAGGGTGGCGCCTATGCCCTGCTGCGCAACACGGCGGCCGCGCGGGACTTCAGCACGTATGTCGCCGAGCACCAGGTCAACAGCGCCGGCCGGCACCTGTTCGGTGGCGCGGCGGATGACGCGCTGTACAAGTTCATCTTTGAGGGAAGTATGCGATGCAACGGGGCGCTGGTGGCGACCGTCAATGTGACATATACCTCGGATGGACGACTGAAGGAGGATGTCAAGCCGATCGAGCAGGCGCTATCGAAGGTAGAACGTATGCGTGGCGTTTCCTATGTGCGTAACGACCTTGAGGATCGCCGGCGCTTCGTGGGTGTGATCGCGCAAGAGATGCGCTCGGTGCTGCCGGAAGCGGTGCAAGAGGGTTCCGATGGGTATCTGGCCGTCGACTACTGTGCGCTCTCGCCGGTGCTGATCGAGGCATTGAAAGAGCTTGCTGCCAGGGTACGCCAGCTCGAGGAGGTGCGAGCATGACCTTGCCTGCTGTACCGCCAATTTCGTTTCAGGACATCGCCACAGAGCTGCGGCTGTTGCCGGGTGAAGGTCTGTCGCTCAGCTGGGACAACGTCAAGCGCCTCCTCGGCATGAGCCGGCTTCATCCTGGGCCCATCTCGCTCTCTGACTTTCTAGGCAAGACACGGCCTTGGTGGGGGTTGGTGCCGGTCAGGCAAAACGACATCCCAGGGACCATGTGGTACAGCTGGAATCAATCGGATGGCGGGCTGGCGGCGGCAGTGGATCCGTACTTCGGCAACATGCCGATTACCGCGATCATGTCAACTGTCTCTGCCTCCGGGAATGACACGATCGTTAATTTCCAATCGGATCCCGGCTTCCGCAACAACATTAAGGCGCAACTGCTAGACGACAACTACAACGTGGTGCGGGAGGTGGTGCTCACCTACAACGCGCAGGCTGTGGTCCAGTGGAGGTCGGCCACCTTGGGCGGGGGAGACACCAGCACCTGTCTGTTCGTCGCAACCGGAATCTTCATGGTCAATCTGATCAAGCTGTAGCGCCTCGCGCGTTGAATCAACCTCGCCACCTTCGGGTGGCTTTTTTCATTTTGGAGGACTGCATGCCTGCAGAAGACAAGTACCGGTATCACCGGCAGGAACTGGATTCGCCGTCGCGCGACTACTATGCGGCGAACAAGAGCGACACCGTCGACTTCGCAACCTTTGCCCGTTCGGTTTATGTCGGTACGCCCGGCGACGTTATGGCGGTGCGAGAAGACGGCGTTGCGGTGCTCTTCAAGAACTGGCCCGGCGGCATCCTGCCGATTCGTTGCATCCGCATCAACGCAACGGGCACTACCGCTAACGACTTCGTGGTGCTGTGATGCGGCTCGGCATCAGTTACAGCGTAACGATGGCAGGCAGGGGGCGGTACGACGTGTTGGACTTGGCCCAAGGCACGATGTCGCTCAACTTCGTCGCCGTCAACGATCGCACCATGACGCTCAATTTCGTCGGGCAAGACTATCGGAGCTGGGACGATGATCCGGCTTGGCCTTATGGGCTACTCGGCATTTTCAAGGTGAAAGCATAATGCTGTCTCAAAAGACACTAGATCAATGCGTGCAGTTCACGCGGACAACTACCCGTTATGTGATGGGTCCGAATAGCCGCTACGTTCCGGTTGCGATCGGTGTTCCGGCAATGGCATACGATGGCATTACGGGCCTGGCGCGGGGTTACTCGGCGCAGCCTGCGCGTGCCAATAGCATTTGGCCTAGCCGCATTTCGATTGCGACGACGTATTACGACGTAACGGAAGTGCCGTCCATGTTCTCCGATGGCATTCAAAAGGCCTACCGTTACAAGCATGTCGCGGTTGGCATGCCGCCGATGAGCCCGGACGCCGGCGCGTCGTTGGCTTCGACGGCTACGCCTTCGACTTCGCCATATTGCGCCAGCATGATTATTGAAATCGTGCCGGGCGTAACGCCGTCGTCGGCAATCGATCTGAACTTCTACCAGACCTCTCCAAGTTCACAGATCTGGACCGGTGTTCGATTCGTGCCGAATACGCAGGCCATTTCGTTAAACGGACCGGGGGCGAACAACCGCTCCTATGGCGCCTACAAGATCGCCAACGTTGGGCCGAATGGCGGCGAGGTATGGCGGCTCTACGTATCGGTCATTCAGCAAGCCAATCAAACGCTGATGGTCTATCCCTACGTGTCGGGTACGCCGATGGGCGAGGAAATCATCGTGCATCACTGCAGCATGGAGGTGGGCGCAATCGTGCCATCACCCCCAATCGTTACCACCACGGCGCAGGTAAGCCGCGGACTTGACGGGATGCTACAAACGGACTTGTCAAAGCTGGCATATAACGCTGCGGAATCCACCGTATTGTGCGACTTCACGCAGCCGCGATTCCCGCACACCACGCTCACCGCTTGGGAGTTCGGGGACAACACGCTGCAAAACCGCTTCTATCTCGGCCAGCTCACGTCAGGCGGGGTGGTTCTAGGTGGGACGTATGGCGGCACGAGCCTGGTAACGGTTGGGGTACCAAACACCGGTGTCATCCAGCCGGGGACTCGCGTGCAGACGGCGGTATCCGTTAAAGGCACTGTCGCAAAGCTTGCGGTGAATGGAGCGATTTATTCCGTGACAACTGCTGGCATTCCGCCCTGCAGCCGGTTAGGTGTCGGCGGGATCAACACCAATGCTTCCAATAGCCTGGGCGGAGATATTGCGCTGTTCGAATATATTCCGCAGTTCAAATCCGATGCCGAACTGATTGCCTTTACGACAAAGCCATGACTTATAGCGACTACTTCCTGCGCGCCGATACGGCGGAGGAGCTTCTGGCGGTTGGCGAGCAATATGCCGAGCCGGAAGCCTCGTTTGACTACATCGGCCAGATTCCGGCCACGTATGACGCCGACGGCGTGCCGCTGACGCTGCAGCCTGGCTACTTCGCCAATCTCCGGATGGCTCGCCCTCTCAACCCTGGTGAGCTGTCGGAGTACACGCTGGCTCCTCCGGAGACGCCTTACCGGGTGTGGGCCGCATGAAACTCTGCCTGCGCCCTCTCTGCCTGGTGGTGCAGACGCGCCACCTCATCCCGGCTCGCTTTGACGGCTACACGGTCGGCCCGGTGGTGCTGGTGCGGCCCGGTACCAGCGCCGCACTGCTGGCGCATGAGCAGACCCATGCGCGGCAGTTCTGGCGCTGGCTGGGCTGCAATGGCCTGCTGTACCAGGTCAGCCGCCGCTGGCGCTTGCGCCTTGAGCTGGAGGCCTACCGCGCGCAGCTGGCCGTCGCCGGCCTGCCGGCGGCGCTGCCGCTGTCCGCGGTGCTGGCCAGCCACTACGACCTGGACATCACGCAGGAGGAGGCCTACCGCCTGCTCACGGCCTAGCACGCCAGCCGCACCACCATCGACCACCCTGCGGGGTGGTTTTTTCTTGCCCGCCGCATGCGGGCTTTTTCAATTCGAGGTCATGGATAAAACAACCTTTCAGAAGGCGGCCGGCATCAACGAGGCGCTGGCCGATCGCTGGTGGCCGCACGTCGACGCCGCGCTGTTCGAGTTCGGCATCCTGCTCCCTCACCGGGTGGCGGCCTGGATTGCCCAGGTCGGCCATGAATCGAAGGGCTTCTCCACCCTGGCGGAGTCCTTCGATTACTCGGTGGGTGGGCTGATCGATACCTTCGATAAGCGGCTCTCGCCGGCGCTGGCCAAGACCCTCGGCCGCCAGGCCGGCGAGCGCATGGTGCCGCTCGAGCGCCAGCAGCGCATCGCCAGCATCGTCTACGCCGGGCGCTACGGCAACGGCGATGCCAGCACCGGGGATGGCTGGCGGTACCGCGGCCGCGGTCTCAAGCAGATCACGTTCAACGACAACTACATGGCCTGCGGTCAGGCCCTCGGCATCGACCTGGTCAGGCAGCCCGAGCTGCTCGCCACCGACGACCGGCTGGCGGCGCGCTCGGCCGGGTGGTTCTGGTTCGCCAACGGCTGCAACCAGCTGGCCGACGCCGGCGACCAGCGCGCCCTGACCAAGCGCATCAACGGCGGCTACAACGGGCTGGACGACCGCATGCAGCGCTACGTGCGGGCCACGCAATGCATTCAAGGGTAAAGGAGCCCCATGCAAGAACCTGAGAAGAGTCTGTTTATGTTGGTGGGGGTGGGCGCCATGATCGGCCTGGGCAAGCTGCTGGCCAGCGACGAGACGATCACCGTGCGCCTGGTGTTCGGCCGGGCGGTGATGGGGGCCGCGGCGTCGATGGTGGCCGGCATGGCGCTGATCCAGTTCCCCGGGCTCAACCCGGTGGCGCTGGTGGGGTTGGGCAGCGCGTTCGGCATCGTCGGCGCGCAGGCCCTGGAGAGCTACTTCAAGCGCAGGCTGCGCCAGAGCGAGGGCCGGCATGGCAAAGGCGCTTGAGTTTCTCGCCGCCTGGAAGAGCCGCCTGCTGGTGGCTTTTCTGATGGTGGCCGCCGGCGCGGTCCTGGGCGGATCTGCCGCCTGGTGGCTGCAGGGCAATCGCTATGAGCGTGCGCTGGCCGAACTGCGCGAGCAGGTCGCCGGCGAGCGGGAGGCTGCCGCGCGAGCGGAGGCCGACCAGGTCACGAAGTACCGCGGGCTGGAGCGCGCGGCCGGAGAGGCAATCACGGCCGTGGTGAAACACGCCAAAGAGGAGAGAGATCGTGAAGAAATCGCAAAAGCTACTGCTCGCGCTGAGTACCTGTCTGGCGCTCGCCGGCTGTCCCTCGCCGTCCGTTCCTGTCAGGCCGGCGCCGGTGGCGGCACCGCAGATCCCGGCGCTGCCGGCGGAGCTGGTGAAGCGCGAGCCGAACTTGCTCCGGAGGCTGCAGCAGCTCTCGACGGCATCGCCCGGGACGGCGACCGCGGGATCCGCGACGCCAATGCCTGTATCGACGCCTACAACGCCGTCCGCGGCACGTTGAACCAGGCGCAGCGGTAAAGACAGGGCGGCCACTGTCGGTGTTGGAGCACCGGCGGTGGCCACCGAACACACTGACATTACCAGTGAGCCCAGCCAAGGCCCTGCCACCTTCCTAGGAGGCGGGCGAATCATACCAAAATGTGAAAGGCTCACCACAATGGCAACACCCATCATTCCCTGGCTCGGTGGCAAGCGCCGCCTGGCCAATACCCTGCTTTCCCGCTTCCCGGCGCACGAGTGCTATGTGGAGGTGTTCGCCGGCGGCGCCGCGCTGTTCTTCATGCGGCCGCCGGCGGCGGTTGAGGTCATCAATGACGTCAACGGCGAGCTGGTCAATCTCTACCGCGTCGTGCAGCACCACCTGGAGGAGTTCGTGCGCCAGTTCAAATGGGCGCTCACCAGCCGCACGGTGTTCCAGTGGCTCAAGGACACTCGGCCGGAGACGTTGACTGACATCCAGCGCGCTGCCCGCTTCTACTACCTGCAGCAGGCTTGTTTCGGCGGAAAGGTGGCCGGACAGACGTTTGGCACCGCAACCACCACGCCGCCGGGATTGAATCTCCTGCGACTGGAGGAGAGCCTGTCTGCCGCCCATCTGCGCCTGGCCAGCGCCTACATCGAGCAGCTGGATTGGGCGGCGTGCATCGCGCGCTACGATCGACCGCACACGCTGTTCTACCTGGATCCGCCCTATTGGGAAACAGAGGGCTATGGCGTCGATTTCCCGCTCGAGCAATACGTGCGCATGGCGGAGGTGATGCGCCAGCTCAAGGGCAAGGCCATCGTCAGCTTGAACGACCATCCGGAGATCCGTCGCATCTTTGCGCGCTTCCAGATGGAGACACTCGACATCAACTACCAGGTGGCTGGCGGCGACAAGCTGGCTGCACGTCGGGAGGTGATCATCTACAGCTGGGATCGTGCTGCTGAGCCGGCTGGCCTGTTCTAGCCACAGGGCAGTCGAAATGGAAGGCCGGCGTATCGCCGGCCCTGGGTTCGTTACGTTACATCGTGCGTCGCATCTTCCAGCCCTCCGCCGTACAATCACACCTCCTGAAACGAGCATTGGGATAGGCCCAAAAGCATCAAAGGACCGCGAGAATGAACATCGAGTATGGAATCGTGAGGTCTACAGTCAGGCTACTTGCCTGTGCCGGTGGTAACGTCCACTCAACAGGTACAGGCTTTTACTATAAGGTCGAGCACGGGGGTGTCGGCAAAATCCTCATCTTGACGAACAAGCATGTTGTCGCTGGCGCAGACTCGATTCGCTTCGTCGCTTCCACAGCTCCGTCGATCAACGATCTCGACGAAGTCCACCAGCCGCGCGGCCGAGTTGACCAGACTTTTGAAGTCGCCTTGCAGGGCAACCTGTATCCGCACCCTGATTCGAACATTGATCTTTGCGGCATTGACGTCACAGTACCATTTGGTCTAGTGGTACAGGCTGGGCTTCAGCACAGAGCCGTGCTGCTCGATTCACACTGGATCGCGTCTGCCGAAGACTCCCTGCGAGACATCGAGCACGTGGTCGTCATCGGTTATCCCATTGGTATATGGGACTCGCACAACAACATGCCGGTGGCCAGAATGGGGACCACTGCAACTCACCCTTTGGCCGCATATCAGAATCGTCGAGATTTCCTCTTGGACATCGCTATCTTTCCTGGATCAAGCGGTTCACCAGTATTCGCTTACCAATCCCCCTTCTACACGCTGCCAGATGGCTCCATTGCACCAGGATCTAAGGTCAAGCTACTCGGTGTCATATGGGGGGCAATTGAACGCACGCAACAAGGTGAGGTCCGAGTGGAGGAAATTCCCTCAGCGGCACGGCAGATTGCGAACTTCAACACTTCCCTGAATCTTGGGGTTTCCTTGCATGCTTCTGCAGTCAAGGAAATTGACTCGCTGATCTTCCCGCAAGCGCAAAGCTCTTGACACTTCCTTCTGTCGGCCAGATCTAGCGAGTGCCCATTTTGGCCGACGATGCGACGGACGCGGACTGCACGAGAGCGTCGCCGGGCCCATTGGGTCAGGTAGGCGCGACGGCAGTCGCTATTTGGGGTAGCCGTCTGCGGGGCGCCTGTGATGTGAGCGAATGGAAATGCAAAAACGCCTCCAAGGAGGCGTTTTTGTCTATTTGGTGATCTATGAGCAACATTTAGCCGTCATTGTTGGGCCAAGCTGTAGTCACGATGGTCTCCGGGCGGGGGTTAAAATGGGTTCGTGTGTCGATTTAACGTTTTGAGAGCCAGGAAGTCAAGCGATTGCGAAAAGCCCCTGCATCAGTTAGGTGTTCTTCATAACTCTCAGCACTCGCGCCTGGATGGACCTAGCGATCGTGTCTGGAATATCTTCCGCCTCATCTAGAACATCTGCAATGCGTGTTGCAAGTGACGCAGAAGACTCTTTTTGGGCGGTGACAATGTAGATTTGAAGAAGTGTGTCGAGTAGCAGTGCATCTGCTTCGGGGGAGTCCGCTGCGGTCTCAATAGTCGGCAGGTACCTCTCCAGGCCGTCCACCAAGGTATTTCTGAATTCGTCGTTGGTATCCAAGCCCAGATACTCGAGGGCGTAGTAGGCGAGGTTATTCGCGAGGTCAGCGCTGTCCGGCGTTAGCGCGTAGGCCAGCAACGTAACTTCGTAGGCCTTGCGGTACAAGGTGAGGCGCTGTTGCACATCTCCCGCGTCAGTGCGGTATGCGCCCTTTTCCCAGTACTGGTAACCCAAGAGCTTGGGCAGCGCCGTGGAAATGTGAGTGTAGTCCGGCAGGGGCAGATTGTCGTCCCAACTTTGTTTTGCCTTGCTTGCTGCCGCAATTTGTTCGACGTCGCCCAGCGCATCCTCGAAGAGTCGTATTGCATCGTCGGTCCGTCCCAGCTTCGAGTAGGCTTGGCCGAGACGGAATTTGACCAAGGGAAAGTTAGGATACTTTTCGCTGAGGTCTAGATAGATGCCTACGGCGTTCTCAATGCTCTCGCTGGAATTGGTCGAAAGCAAGCAGAATGCGGCATTCAATGTGACGTAGTACCAGTACAGCTTCAGGCCTTCTCCCTGCAGTTCGTTCTCGCATTCCTGTGCAATCGACGAAAAATACTGGGACGCTTCGAGATAGCGCAGCGCGCGATCTTGCTTGCTCAGTTGCTCGGAGGCGCACTTTTCTCGAATCAGTCGACCGTTGGCGTACTGATCAATATAGGGCTGGGGGACATCCAGTTGCTCAAACCGTCGCAACACGTCGTCGTCTGACTCCACGGACAAGATCTTGCCGGCCTTGGTGCTCACCGTCGCATACTCGGACGACATTTCCTTAATGGTGTCAGCGTAAGCCGCGCAAGCATCGGTGAACTGTTTGAGCACCCTGAGATGCGGGCCAATCAGGGCTTGATTTCCAGCGAGCGTCAGTTCCTTGCCAGACCGTGCCACGTAGCCATACTTGTGGTCGATCTCGCCCCATGCGTCTTCAAAGACTGTCCGGATCTGGATCTCGATTGGCAGCAGATACTCCGGCCCGATGTCGGCGCACTTCACTACGTGCTTGCCAACGCGACATACGATATGCAGGCTTGAGTACCCTTCTTTCGAAGAAAGCTTCGCAAACTGCACACGCCGTTGATCAAGTGTTTCCTTGATCAGGAGGTTGAAGGGGGAGCTATCGAGCTCATTGTTGTAGACGATGATCTCTTCCAGGCTGGCTTTCTTCACTGGATTGGGCATGAGCTCAACTTCATGTTCGATGATGTCGAGCACCTTCGTCAGAATCTCCGGAAGGTCTCGCCGGAACAATGTGACGAGGCGAATGCCAATGACGTCGGTGATCGATTCAAGTTGATACTCAGGTTTCGTTTCGCGTTTGCGGCCAACTTTCTCGACAAGGCGGTTCTCCGACTTGACCCTCGCGCGCACCGCGTAGCAGGCCTGCTCGATTCCTGTGTCTGCAATTGCGGACCTCACTCGCTCTAGCGCTTCTTTGGCACGCCCCTCGATGCGCAGCGCCTTATTCTCCAATGCTTCTTTTGTCATTTGTGGTCTATTGTGGTTTTCCTGTGCCTGTGGCAGGCTGCGGCCGATTTCTCCGGCGAATCTTGTAATGTACTGAAAACTGCGCACCCTTGCCAGCCGTTCCAACGACAGGATTGCCGGTCGCCGCGCTAGGCCGCTTTGGGCTTGAAGTGCAGTAATTTGCCCTTTTCGGCCACGTCAGCGGGATCCAGATTGGTGTACCGCTTCAGGTTCCGCCAATCCTTGTGGCCGGTAACGGCCGCGACTTCGGGGATGTCCCAGCCGGCTTCGAACAGCTTGCTGGTGGCCTCGTGCCGAAGGTCGTGCAGGTGCAGATCGGCTATTTGCTTCCCGTCGCACGCCCACTTGAAATACTTGCTGGCCGTGCCTGGCACATAGGGAAAAATCCGGTCATCGGGGGCGTTCCGAGGCTGGCGCTGGATGATCTCAAGAGCATCACCGATGAGCGGCACCAACTCGTCATTGCCTTGCTTCTGGCGGGGGTCTTTCCGGTCACGCACCAGCACAAGGCGGCGAGCTTCGTCTAGGTCGGTCCATGTGATGCGGAAAATCTCGCCCCGGCGGAAGGCAGATTGCATCAGGACGCGGATGATCGCCTCCATGGGCAGCTTGTGCTCGGGATGCTCGCGGAACCAGGCGAAGATTTTTCCTAGCTCGGCGGGGGAGGGGCGGCGCTCGCGCTTGCCCCCAGGGCCGACCAGCTTGAGGTGGTTTAGGGCGGGCCAGGCATTTTTCACTACATCGGGCAGGGCGAGGTCTTGAATGCTGCTCATATGGCGCATGACCGTGCCGAGCTTGGAGATGTCCATGCTGATGGTGTACGGGCCTGCGCCGGCGGCTTTCCGATCCTGAGCGAATTTGAGGATGTCCTGAGTCGACAGGCGGTGTGCCAGGTGGTCCGCAAAGGCCAGTTTGAGCTTGCGGAGCATGTACTCCTCGTTGGACTGCAGCGCTACAGCGCGGCCCGATTTCTCGCGTGCTTTCCGATAGTCATCGATGAGGGTGCCGACCGTGAGGCTGGCGGCCACGCGCGGCGTCTCAATGTCCACTTCTGAATTTTTCGCCCACGCTTGCGCTTCTGCCTTGGTGCGAAAGGTTTTTGATATACTCCGGCCCTGCTTCCGGATCTGAGCGCGCCAGCGCTCCCCGATCTTGAGGATCGATGCCATGCGGTCTCCTGTAGCAAATCTGTAGCACGCGCTGCGTGAAATGTGATGATACAGGATGATGCAAAGTGATAAGTTCGGTGTCGACCAATCGCCCGGAAACCCAGGCAGGATAAGGCTAGAGCCAGTCCTGACAAGGGTTTCCAGCTACTGGGCAGAACCTATCCGCTCGCCGTAGTTCAATGGATAGAACACGCGCCTCCTAAGCGTGAAATGCAGGTTCGATTCCTGCCGGCGGGACCATAATGAAGTCCGCAGAAGTTCTCTGAAGTTCTCCACCCCTAAATAAATCAAGGCATCCCGGGCATTTGGCGTTTGCCAAAGTTCGCATTGTTTCGAGCAGAGACTTGGAAATGACAAATCCTGAGATGACGAAGAACAGATCCACGCCGCTCCGTAGGCTTGTGGCATGGACGGCTTCGTAAAACCAAGCCGGCGCCGGGAGAGCAGGGTAGTAGTGCTGGACCAGGATGAACGCGATCGAAATCCCGCGAAGCATCTGAATTTCTTGGTTCTTCCCGTGCGGCTTCTCGGCCGTCATGCGTAGGATCCTTTTTTGGGCGGCGTATTGTATTACGAACGGCGTTGTCGAATTTGAACTCGGCTGCCTGAGCCCCCGGCGCCCGTGTTCTGTTCGGAAATACGCTATCCTTCCGCCGTCAAATTAGACGTCCGGGGGACGGCGCGTGGCATTACAGGGTGAAAACAGGGGTGGCGGGCCCATCCTCTGGGTCGACAACATCAAGTTGCTGGCGATGTTGGGGGTGATTTCCTTCCATTTCTGGCTGTTCTTCAACAAGCGGACTACTGATCCGCTGCACTTTCTATCCAGCGTCAAGGCCTTCTTGTCCATCCCGTTTGAGTTGGGCTGGCAGGGGAATCAGTTATTTTTCGCGGCAAGCGGCTTGGGGCTTGCTCTGTCGTGCATGAGGAAGCGTCCGAGTTGGACGCAGTTCATAGTGGCCAGGGCATGGCGGATTTACCTGCCATACTGGGTCACCATTAGCACAATCCTCATCTATCAAGCCGCTATGCGCTGGGCAGGAAGCTGGGATGTGCCCTATGTGTTGCCGAAGAGCGCTCAGGAGTGGGTCGCCAACGTGTTTTTGCTGAACATAGGCGGAACCACCTACCTTTCCACGCATCATTGGTTCCTGTTTAGCCTGGTGGTTTTGTACGTGGCGTTCCCGTTGTTCTTCGCTCTATGCAGGAAACTTGGCGTGTTCGCGCTTGTCGTCACAACGTGCATACAGGCGGCTGTGCTCAAGTTCCCTCCGGACCTTGGTGTACTCACGCCGTTCACGTATATCTCCTTTGTGATGGGATCTTTTTGCGTCGGTATCCTCTTCGGCATTGCTTTGCACGAGGATCGCCAGAAGCTTGAAAGTCGGCTGAGGAAGAGTTGGCCGATTGGTTTGGTCCTTTGGCTCGCGGCTACGTTGATGAGCCTGTACAACATCGGCGCCGCAGCGGTCGACCCGCTGATTGCCATCAGCGGTTTCATCTGCGTCTACCAGATAGCCCGGCTACCGTGGTCATTTGCTTGGCTGAACAAGCTCAGCTTTGAGATCTACCTGGTGCACATGCCGTTCGTCGGCTTCTATCGGCATTTCTTCGGATTCGTCGAGCAGCCGTTGTGGGCGATCTATGTCTTCTACCTTGTTTCCACGGTGGCTATGGCCGCGCTCGTCCACATGCTGGTCGTCCTGGTGGAGGCCGGGCTGCGCCGTTTGCGAAGTAGCGACAAGGGGCTTCAGCCAGCCTCCTAATACTGAGACTCTGAACTATCACCATGCCGCCCTCGGGCGGCTTTTTTACGCCCGCGTCCTGCGGGCTTTTTCATTTCCGGGGTCACAAATGTCCGAACCAATCAGCGGCAGCGCCGCAGCCGGCGCTGCTGCCTTCAAAGCCTTCGGCGGCCCGGCGGCGGTTGCCGCCGGCGCCTCCGGCCTGGCCGCCCTCGTAGTGATGATGATGATGATGATGATGATGATGATGATGATGACTCCACGAAGCCCAAGAGAGTGGGCGGTAGGGCTGATTTCTACCGTCGTTTCCAGCGTCGCCGGGGGCGCGGCCGTCGTGCAGAAGCTCGGGCTGCAGGCCTGGACGCATGATTACATCGGTCTGGTCGCACTGTTCGGCGTCGTGTTCGCCTGCGGCCTGCCGGGCTGGGCGGTGGTGCGCTGGCTGTTCAACTTCATCGAGAAGCGTCGCGACAAGGACCTGGCCGAGGTGGCGGAGGACGTGCGTGACGCGGTGGCTGGGGCGAAGCATGGCTGACCCGCTTATCACCGCGGTGCAGCTGCACGCCATCATGCCGCTGGCCGGCGCGCGCGCCGATGTGTTCGCTGCGCCGCTGGCCACCGCCATGCTGCAGTTCGAGGTCAATACGCCCACACGCGCGGCCGCCTTCGTGGCGCAGGTCGCGCACGAGTCCGGGCAGTTGCGCCTGTTACGCGAGATCTGGGGCCCGACGCCGACGCAGCGCCGGTATGAGGGCCGGGCGGACCTGGGCAATACCGAGCCCGGCGACGGAAAGCGGTTCATGGGGCGGGGCCTGATTCAGGTCACCCGCCGCAAGAACTATCTGCTGTGCGGGTTCGGGCTGCACCTGGACCTGCTGACGCATCCCGAACTGCTGGAACTGCCTGTGCACGCGGCGGCGTCCGCCGGTTGGTACTGGCACACCCATAGCCTGAACCGGTTCGCCGACGCTGGCGACTTCGTGGGTCTGACGCGAGCCATCAACGGCGGGATCAACGGTATTGCGGAGCGGCGCGCCTTCTGGGCGCGCGCCAAAACTGCATTGGGGGTTTCATGAGCATCCTATCGAAGGTCCTTCAGGACTCACCGGGCAACGGGCTTTCCTTCTGGTGCCCTGGCTGTGATAGCCCGCACCATATCCAGCACGGTGCCGGTGACGGACCGCGTTGGGGCTGGAATGGCGACGTGGAGCGCCCGACGTTCACGCCGAGTGTGCTGACCTGGTGGGATGAGCCGGCCGCTGCAGGCAACCCCGATGAGCTGCGCGCCCAGGTCGCGCGCAAGCGCGCCGATCCGAGTTATCAGATCCCGTACGTCAAGAAGACCTGCCACAGCTTCGTGACCGATGGCCGCATCCAGTTCCTGGGCGACTGCACGCACGCGCTGGCGGGCCAGATCGTGCCGCTGGCCGAGTTTCCGGAGGGGTGGGGCCGCTGACGGCCCCAAGTTTTCTTTCAGCCTTCCCAGTTTTCTTTCATTCCAGCCGCCTTCGAACGGTTTTTTTTCATTCGACTTGCCGTTCCCGCTCTGGATCACCCAGAGGAATGCGCGGGAAGGCTACCAGTTCAGTCCCACGGAGGTGATCCACCATGCCGATTCTTGACGCTATCGGGGCGGTCATCAAAGCCGTCTTCGCCACGCCGCAGCGGATCTTCTTCGTCGCGGTGCTGGTGGTGCTGGCGCTGGCTGGCGGTTCGGTGCTGGTCTACCGGCACGAGCGTGACGCTGCTCGCGCCGAGCTGGCTCAGGCCTTGGCCGACCTGGTCAAGGCCAAGGGTGACAACCGGGCGCTGGCCGGATCTCTGACCACCCAGAACGCCGCGGTGGCTGCCCTTGAGGCGCAGGCCAAGCTGCGGCAGTACCAGGCAGCGAAGGCCGACGCCGAGGCTCAGGCAGCTCAGTCCAAGTACACGCTGCTGGCCGGCAAGATCCAGGCGCAGGTGCCGGGGTCGGACCTGTGCGCATCGCTGCATGGATTGCGCGAGACCTTTATGACCGAGCGGGGGAAGCTATGAAGTGGCAACTTGCGCAAAAACGCAATTTCGCGGCGTGTGCGGTACTTGCGGTGCTTCTGCTGGCCGGCTGCGCCGCCGCGCCGCAGATGATCGAGAAGCCGGTGGAGGTGAGGGTGCCAGTGGCCGTGCCGTGCGAGACGCCCGAGATCCCCGAGCCGGATTGGCCGTTGGCGAAGGTGCCGGAGACGGCCGGCGACTTCGAGTTCTTTCGCGCGGCGCTGGCCGAGCTGGCGCTGCGCGGGGGGTATGAGGTCAGACTGAAGGCAGCAGTGGCGGCGTGCCAATGAGCGCGCAGCCGAGCAGGGGAAGCGGCTGACAGACCTGGAGAATGAAGTTCGGGCGCGGGGCATTCTGGGCTGAGAGAGGTAGCGCTCCCTTGGCCTATCAACGGCCTCCTGCCAATCGCTCAATGGTCAAGATGCCAGCGCGCATCTTTTCAGCGGCCGATGCATTCGAGGAATGGACAGTGATTCGCGGCGGGACGAAGTCCCTAAGCGCCACGGCCTCCTCAATCCACAGGATGACGTCGTAGCCGGTCCCGCGCTCATCGTCTCCAAGATCATGGTCGAGGCTCAGATCGGTGACCTCACCGGTTTCAAGTAGTGCTATTGTTTCTGATGGCCAATACGCTCTCGTCCAGCCCGCAGGCGTGGGGCGTTCGTCGTCCAAGTAGACCTTCATCGCTCAAGCCTCCACGAACCCGGCATGTTGTCGGGCGGCGCGATCGTGGTAGCCCGTGGCCGCATCGACAACCTCGCGCTTGCAAGTATCAATGACCCTTTGGCATTCGCGAATTATCTCAAGGCTCTGTTCAAGGTCGAGACAGCCGCTTGGATCGGTCATTGGGAATGGATGGCCCACTATAGCGACTGTCATCGTGCTACTGTCGAACTTCCGCCTAGGCTTGCTAACCGCCAGTCCCAGCTTGCATGCGTGGCCAACGATTAGGCTAGTCCACATGTCTCTGAGACGGACTTGCTCCGCAGGAGTAGAAACGTCTATCTTGAAGAACAGTTTGTTCTCACGATCGCTGAGCACTACCCGCAAGTAAATCGCCGCGCCATCGACTTGCACCTTGTCTCCGAAATAGCCATAGTGCCCCCCGGTCTGATCGGGGCAATACTTCCATGATCCGCTGTCTAGGTCTCGCTTGAGGCGCGAGAGGAAGCCGATTCGAGCGTTCTTCCCCCATTTCTTCACTGGAATAACGGGATAGCCCTGGACTAAGGTCTCGATGCGCTCGAGGTGGCATGCGAAGTCCTCCAGAATGTCACTCTTCAAGCGTCCTTGACGTCCGCTCTCGGTACCAAGTAGATCAATCAGATCACGCCGATGCAGGACATGATAATCCGCATCCGTGACAGGAGAATAATCGCACTGATCTCCAGTCTGAAGGTAAATCAGTACCGAATGCGCTATGCGGTCCCGCGCCTTTGCGAGGTGGTTCTTATATCGATGAAGCTGATTACTGTGCTGCTTGGTTCCGACTTTATCCTCTATAAGAATTACAATTTCCTCGTTGATCCAACACAGGATGTCGATATTTGCTTCCTGCTGGACGACGCGGACTCTTCTGACCTCCTGTGGCTGAGGGCAGGAGGCGCTTCGTGAAAGGAGTGACCGGACGAAGGCCTGGCCGAACGCATGCAATTCTGGACAAGAATCGCGGAAATGGACGTCCGCCACTGCCAGGATCCAGCAGATTACCGCGTCCTGAGACAATTCGGACGTCGCGTACTTGAAGAGGTTTGGTCGCATTGCTGCAACTGGGAGGGCATCTTCGAGGGTGTTCCTCATCAGTGGGGGGTGGTCATCCATCGGGAGTGTCATTGGTGCTTGTCCTTGGCCGGCTTCGAGAAGCCGGTGTCATGTGCGATTCTGCCAGCAACCGGCGCGCGAGCGGTAACGGCATTGTCAAGGCAGAGTCGCCGTCCGGCATAGGGCAGGACACAGCAGTGAAGGATGCACGCAAAATGCATCTCGATGACCGCGCTTGGAGGCTGCTTTCAGCTAGGCTCGGTTGTTCACTGGGCACTAGGTGACTGACCGCGATGGGTAGGCCAGAGCCATTGAGTCTTGACCGCATCTACCCCACCAGCCTGTCATTCTGGAATAGGAAAGGTATCCTACAGTGCGAAAGACGAGGCCGGCTATTCCGTCGCTTTGACCTGATAAAGGAGAAAATGTGGCATCCTTCGCATAAAAAGAAGGGGTCACTTGAACAAATTCCTACTGGTCGCTGTCGCGGTCGCCGCCGCCTGGTTCTACTTCAAGCAATCTCCCAAGGCCGAACAAGCTGCCCAGCCTGCTGAACCCATGATTGAAGCGACAGCACTTCCGGCAGCTTCGCCGGTCTTTCAATGTCAGGGGAAGCAGCACTGCAGCCAAATGACTTCCTGTCAGGAAGCTCGCTTCTACCTGCGCAATTGCCCTGGCGTGAAGATTGACGGTGACGGAGACGGGATCCCCTGCGAAGTGCCACCACTGCAGTGTTCATAGATGGCGGTGGCACAGCGCGCGCCGTATTAGATCCGGCTGGAGGCCGCCGTGGCCGCTTGTCAATTAGCGCGCGGCGGAGCAGGGGAGGTGGCTTGGCGAATCTGGAGAACGAGTTGGGGTAAAGCGTAGGTACTCTGGTGCGCTGATGGTAGGCACCTTAGAGGGAGAAAGGGGTGTAGGCGCAGGGAGATGGCGCCTACACCTCGGAAAGCAACAAGGGGTCCAATCTGTTGCCATCGCTAATGATAATGCGTCGCATCAACAGCTGGTACCCTACTAGTGATGGGCGCGCGACGGAGTGCGCCGGCTCATGGACCTGGCGGACGAGGTGCGGGCGCGCTGGCGGTAAAAAAAAGCACCCGCTGCCGGGAAGGAGTGGGTGCTGAAGGAAAGACGGGGCAATCGCGTTTGCCCGGCATCACTCTAGTGGAATTAGGTCCGAGGGAACATAACTCTCTCGATGGGATGCGCAAGGCTACTCGGCAGCTTTTGCCCGCGGCGCGCGCGGCGCCGGCGCAGCGTCCATTAGCTCGGGGGGGTAGGGCCGCATGAAGCTGTGCGCCCGCTCCGGATCCCGACACGTCAGCCAGTCACCCCACTCGGCGCGCGGCACGATGACGATCATCCGCTTCTCCTTTCCGGGGGCGTGGAAGCGGTTCACCAGCGGATGCTTGTCCGAGTTGATGGTAAGCATGGTGAAGCTGAACACTTCCGCGCCGTCCTCGTCCGGCCAGGCRCGCCACAGCCCAGCGATGGCAAACTCAGGCTCGTCCTTCAGCCAGATCCGCCAGCGCACGGACTTGGTCCCGCTCTCATAGTTGGGCTCGTAGAACGAACTGGCCGGCACCAGGCAGAGCTGGCCCTTCTTCCAGGGCCCTGAGAACGACCGCTTCTCACCGACTGTTTCCGATCGCGCGTTGGTCGTGTCGAATTTGGCCCCGCCGGGCGGGATCCGGGTCTTTGGCACCATACCGAATGTCCCCACCAGCGCCTGTCGGCCGCCACCGTTGCTGACGATGAACGGCGCGGCAGTCCGGCCGGGTCTCCAGCGGATAGTCGAGCTGCGGTGGCTCGACGCCGAACACATCGCGCAGCAGCTGGCGCTGCACGGGGGCGTAGTTAGTGCAAATCCTCATCTCCTTGCGGGGCGTGAGCGGCAAACCTCGCCCGTGCCTTGAGGCGCCTTCAAGGCACGGCCTGGGAT
>NZ_JBFTNE010000055.1:0-52964 GCF_056397325.1 Cupriavidus sp. 05N39 | reverse complement strand
GGCGGACTCCTTGTGGATTCCGCCGCACACTGGCACTCTGGGCTACGCCCTTCGCACCGATGTGCGGCGGCATGGATAACCAACCACTGTCAGATTTAGTCTAGGCTATTACAGGTGATGCGCCTGGCAGGCAAAATCGAGGGGCTTCTGAACGAGGTCGAGGCATGACCGACCTCGTATCCTCCAGTCCCGCCTACAGCGGCATCCACGGCGACATCGTCGTCTTGCTCGAGAGCGCCCGTCTCGTCGCCGCGCGCAGTATCAATGCACTGATGACGGCAACCTACTGGGAAATCGGTCGGCGTATCGTCGAGTTCGAGCAAGGCGGGCAAGATCGAGCAGCCTATGGACAAGCTCTGCTCAAGCGGCTGTCTGCCGACTTCTATCCGATTTGGGCGGGGATTTTCCGAGCGTAACTTGGAGCAGATGCGTTCGTTTTACCAAGAGTGGCCCCTTGAGCGGATTTCGCAGACAGCGTCTGCGAAATTGCCCCGCGCTCGAAAGTCGCAGACGCTGTCTGCGATTTCAGTGGGTACCGTGCTTTCGGAGTCACTGCGGTGCAATGCGGTTGACCTGCCTGCCCTTGCCAAAGCCTTTCCCTTGCCTTGGTCGGCCTATGTGCGTCTGTTGTCGGTTAAAAATGAGCAAGCGCGCCATTTCTATGAAACCGAAATCTTGCATGGAGGCTGGTCGGTACGGCAACTTGATCGGCAAATCAGCAGCCAGTTCTACGAACGTACCGCCCTGTCGCGCAACAAGGCTAGCATGCTGGAAAAAGGTGAGCTGGCCGAAGCTGGTGATGCGATCACGCCCGAGGAGGCCATCAAAGACCCATTCGTCCTGGAGTTTCTCGATCTAAAAGACGAATATTCCGAATCCGACCTCGAAGAGGCATTGATCCGACATCTGGCTGACTTCCTGCTTGAACTGGGCGATGACTTTGCCTTCATCGGACGCCAGCGTCGGCTGCGAATTGACGACAGTTGGTTTCACGTCGATCTCCTTTTCTTTCACCGTCAACTCAAGTGCCTATTGGTGATCGACCTCAAGGTAGGCAAGTTCAGCTACGCCGACGCAGGGCAGATGCACCTGTATCTTAATTATGCGCGCGAACACTGGATGAAGCCTGGAGAGAACCCACCGGTGGGATTGATCCTTTGCGCCGAAAAAGGTGCATCAGAGGCCCACTATGCATTGGAAGGTCTGCCCAATAAGGTGCTAGCTGCCGAGTACCAGACTGTGCTGCCCGATGAAAAACTGCTAGCTAAGGAACTAGCCAAAACGCGGCGAGAGCTGGAGTCGCGGCGCACCGGGAAGGATGGGGATACAGAGGGCGCGGAATGAAACGTGGCCGAAAAGTTCGCTATCGCTCTGACGAGCTCGCCGTCATCAAACTTCTGCTCTTTGCCGGCGGCCTAGGACCTGACCTGTCGTCCCGTAAGCGTTAGCATGACTGCCTCCGTTGAATAACGCGGCTGGACGCCGAGCGCCGGCCACGAGGCGCGTCAGGAGACGGGGAAGGGCCAGGCCGAGGCCCTAGAGTCACCAACCGGGATAAACGGTTCATGCGAATTCTGGCGGCAGTAGTGTGCAGAGCGGACAGCGCTGCGCCAATTTCTGGCTAGCTAATCGATGCCACAGCGAAATCTAATTGATAGCCATTGATCCTCACGGAAAATCCTCTGATGCTGGAGCGGGCTAATCATGGGTATTTTAATTTAACATAACCATCAGTCGCCGAAAAATGGACTCGACTGTTTGTAGGGTGCGAAACGTACCCCACGGCTTGGGGAACCGTCCAACCCTCAGTTGTCCGTCGGCGAGCGGGGGGTTGGAACCGGTGCAAAGTCGAAATGCGCGGCGGCATACACGGCATTGCACGCCCATACTTCTTCCCCTTCCTTATAGAAGGTGACCCATTTGCCGTCGCTGCCGCATTGGGCGCCGGGAAAAACCTCCTCATGGCCGTTGGGACCGTCCAGCGGGAAGGGCGCGTGGGGCGTGGCCCAGTAGTGGCCGCTCGGTAAAGCCAAGATCGATTTTCGGGACATTCTCTTCAGCAACGCCATGCGGTGTCACGCAACGCGCGATCCGCCCCGCCGCGGCGAACCGGATTGTGTCAATCCCGCAACGGCGTGGCACCGTCCCGAGACATCCTCGTGTAGCCTCACTGCCAATTACCTCCTGCTATACGGTGCAAGTTCGCCATGGCGCAATACCTCCAAATTGCAATCCGAGCCTTGGGCGTCGGCGCCATCCTTCCATCCGGCGCCTGGGCTAGGTGCGCCCCTCGGCCAGCGGATTACTATGCTATGCCGGCGGCAAAACGCGTTTCGTAATCTGCTGGCCGCGTAAGTGGGTATTCCTGGGAGGCGCCAAGACGCCCCGCTCCCCGAGTGCATATGCCTCATCAGGCATTTATCATTATTTATTTGCAAATGATAAATTATTCAGATAGGATAAATGCTGATAATCGCACCAGGAAGATGCATGTCCGAGCCGTCCGCCGCCTCCGAACGTTACACCTTTCGCCGCCCCGCGTTGGCGGCAAGCTTCTGCGCAGCCTTGGCCGGTGAGGGAATCCAGGATGCCCGCTCGGGCCTGTTCCTCGCGGCGCCGCGTCGGGTAGGGAAATCCACGTTCCTGCGCGAGGACCTTACGCCAGCCGCCGAGCAGCGCGGCTGGATCACCGTGTATGTCGACTTATGGTCGAACAAGGCGCACGACCCGGGCGAGCTGATCGCCGACGCCATCAAGCACAAAATTGCCGATCACGCCGGTGTCGTGGGCAAAGCCGCAAAGGCCGTCGGCCTCACCAAGGTCACCGTCATGGGCACCCTTGGGTTAGACCTCACCGCCACGGGATTGCCTGCGGGCGTCACGCTCACGCAGACCCTTGAGGCGCTGCGCAAGGCCGCCAAGCAACCGGTTCTCTTGATCGTTGATGAAGCGCAGCATGCTCTGACCACGGAGAAGGGCGTGGAGGCAATGTTCGGCCTGAAGGCGGCGCGCGACGCGATGAACGTTTCGGGCAAGGCCCCGGACCTCATGCTGGTCTTCACCGGCTCAAGCCGGGACAAACTCGCGCACCTGGTCATGAATTCACGCATGCCATTCTACGGCTCCCAGGTGACGCCGTTCCCGCTGCTCGATAGAAACTTTACCGACGAATTTACCAAGAGCGTGAACCGGGCGCTCGCCGCAGGCAACCAGTTTGAGCCGGAGGCCGTCTACGAAGCCTTCGTGATGGTCGGGCATCGCCCGGAGTTGCTGCGCCACCTGATTGGCTCGATCGCACTGGCGAACGAATCGCCAAACCTCAGTACCCGGCTCAAGGATGACGCGACGCTCGTCCAGGAGCGCTTGTGGCATGACGTCGAAAACGACTTCACATCATTGTCGCCACTTCAGCAGGCGGTAGTGCGTGTCATGGCTGGCAAGGATGGTCAATTCTCTCCCTTCGGAGAGAGCGCCATTTCCGCGTACAAGGCCCTTGTGCCGGATCATGTGAGCGTCAGCGCTGGGACGGTTCAAAATGCGATTGACGCCCTTCGTGAGCGCGAGATCGTATGGAAAGAGTCGCGAGGGTCGTACGAGATCGAAGATCAAGCGTGGCTGAATTGGCTCCGCGCCAGAGGCCTGACGTCCTGAAGAACGCGGCAATGCGATGCGCCAGGCGAGCGGTCACCGAAACGATGCCATCGAGCCAGGCGTTCAGTTCAGCCAGCGTGAAGCTACGCTGAGCCAGCGTCGCCGGCAGGGGGAACCGGCCGGTGCGGTCCCAATACAGGTCTTGACCTTCGATCCGAACCGGCCAAGCTCAGCGTAATTGAGCACATCCGCTTCAAGTACGCACCATGAAGAACGACGAGCCTACCACAGGTCACGCCAAGATTCGCAACTATGCTCTGCAGAGCATAATTGCGAATCTTGGCCGACCCTCGAGAGCGTCCGATTGATCTGCACCCAGTGTTGGCGAGCGAGACAAGAGCTCGATGTGACTGGGCGCGGGCCTGAGTGATGGCGCCCAAGCGGGTCCGAGTTCGAGGTCGCATAGCAAGCACCCGCGGCGCCACAGGGGGAGCTAAACACCGAGGGGGAGGCCCACGTTGTCACGTAGGTGCGTCAGGAACTGGGCAAGCGCCAGGTCAAGGTGGACGAGTTTTAGCTTTTCGAGGGATCGCGACGTTGTCGCTCACTGCGCGTAGATCGCCTCACTGTTACTGAAGCCCTTGATCTCGATAGGGTTGCCGAATGGATCTAGGAAGAACATGGTCCACTGCTCGCCCGGCTCGCCGGCGAAACGCGCTTGGGGAGGGAGCACAAACGCAGTCCCGGCGTGCGTGAGGCGATCGGCGAGAGCCTGCCAGTCCTGCAAGCCGAGGATGATGCCGAAATGCGGCATCGGGACCAGCTTGTCGCCGACGTGCCCGCTGAGTTCGGTCTTGAAGGGTGTACCCAGATGCAACGAGATCTGGTGCCCGAAGAAGTCGAAGTCGACCCAAGTCTCGGTGCTGCGGCCCTCGCGGCAGCCGAGGACGTCGCCATAGAAGGCGCGCGCCGTCGCGAGGTTGGTGACGTTGAATGCCAGGTGGAAGATGGATTGCATGATTGAAGTATCCAGCGAATAAGTAGAAGGGCGCCTCCCGATAGCGCCATGCCTGTTGCCGATGCACGGGCTAAGCACGGTAGGTATCCCTGCGGCGGATCACCGCCCCGGCACGGGCAGCTGTGCTCTCGCCGCCGCTCCACGCGACGATGCCGTTGACGATCACCGTTTCGATGCCTTTCGCGCGCGCGACTGGCAGCGCGAAAGTCGCCATGTCGGCCACGCCGGCGGCATCGAAGATGGTGATGTCCGCGAAGTTGCCGGGCGACAATATACCTCGCCCCGGTAGCCTGAAGTAGCGGGCCGTCAAGCCCGTCATCTTGTGCACGGCCTGCTCCAGCGGGAAAAGCCCGACGTCCCGGCAGTAGTGCCCCAGCACGCGCGCAAACGTGCCCCAGAGACGCGGATGCGGCGCGGCGTCGTGGGGCAACCCGTCGGAGCCGATCATGGTTTCGGGATAGGCGAGGATGCGCTGCACGTCCTGCTCGTCCATCAGGAAGTAGATCGCGCCTGCCGGCTGCAACGCGTCGACGGCGTCCTCGGGCGAGAGGCCCATCGTTGCCGCAATGACGTCGAGGTCCTGTCCGGCGAACTCGGGATGCGGGACCGAGCGCGTTACGATGACGCGGCTCGACACCGCGAGCCGGTCCTTTCGCAAAATTGTGGAACCAGCGTTGTATGGATAGCAGTCGAGTCCGATCGGCTGACGCTGCGCCGCACTAGCGATGTGCTCCAGCGTGTCGACCGAGCGTCCGTGGTTTTTTGGGCCGATCAGCTTGTGATGCGAGACCACGACTGGCGCGCCGCCCGCCGCGCCGACCTCGAACGCTTCGTCGAGCGCCTCGTGGATCCTATCGCCCTCATCGCGGATATGGCTGGCGTAGACACCGCCGTAGCCGCGCATGACCGCCGCCACGGCGGCCATTTCGCCAGTCGTGGCGGACATCGCGGCAGGATAGGCGGCCCCGGTCGAGAGCCCGATGGCGCCGCTCTCCATGGCGCCGCGCAGCAATGCCTGCATCGCCGCGATTTCCGCGTCCGTCGCCGCCCGGTCCAGCCGGTCCATCACCGCGGCCCGCAGCGTCGTATGGCCGACCAGGCAGGCCGCGTTGACGGCAGCGGGATGCTGCGCCAGCTCGGCGAGATAGTCGCCGAACGCGGGGTAACGAAAGAGGGCCGGGTCGTCGCCGAGCAGGTCAAGCGGCGGCGGAACGGTCTGTCCCGGGGGCGCACGCCAGGGTGCCAGGCTGATCCCGCAATTGCCGGTCACGACCGTGGTAACGCCCTGGCTGAGCTTGGCCGGCATCAGCGGATCGAGCGTCAGATAGCGGTCGTCGTGCGTATGCGAGTCGATGAAGCCGGGGGCGACGATGCGGTCCCGCGCATCGATCACCACCCCCGCGGAGTCGGACGCTAGCGCGCCCAGCGCCGTGATACGCGATCCGTCGACCCCGATGTCGGCGAGCCTGCGCGGTGCGCCGGTGCCGTCGATCACGGTGCCGCCGCGAATCAGTATGTCGAATTGCGCCATGTTCCGTGCGCCTCAGTCGATTGCCGCGCCGGAACTCTTGATCACTGCGGCCCAGACCGGCCGCTCCTTGCGGGCAAGATCGAAGAACGCGCCGCGCGGCCCCGTGGTRACCTCGTACGCCATGTCGGCCAGCCGCGCTTTCATGGCGTCCGAGTTGGCCGCCTTGTTGAAGGCCTTGTTGAGAAAGTCGAGGATCTGCGGGTCGGTCGCGGCGGGCGCGACATAGCCGGTCCATGCCACCGCCTGATACTCCTTCAACCCCGTCTCCGCCATGGTCGGCAGCTTCGGCAGGCGGCTGTCGCGGCGTGCACCGGTGACGGCGAGCGGCACGACGCTGCCGTTCTTCAGATATGGCGAGATCGACGTGATGTTCTCGAAGACCAGATCCACTTCGCCGCGCATCAGCGCCAGATCCGCTTCAGGACCGCCCTTGTATGGAATATGTGTAATGGACACACCCGCCATCGCCTTGAACATCTCGGCGCTCAGATGGCCCGTGGTGCCGTTGCCGCCCGAGCCGACCGAGAGCTTGCCCGGCGCGCTCCTGGCCAGCGTGATCAGTTCGGAGACCGATTTCACGCCGAGGTCCTTGCGCACCGCCAGCACGTTCTGCACGAAACCGGTCAGGGCTACGGGCGCCAGTTGCTTGTCAGCGTCGTAGGGCAGCTTCTTGTACAGGGACTGGTTGATGGCCAATGTGCCGGCGTTCGCGAAGCCGATGGTGTAGCCGTCGGCCGGCGCGTTGATCACAGCCTGCGTGCCGATGATGCCGGACGCGCCCGCGCGGTTGAGGACCACGATCTGCTGCCCGATATCATGGCCGACCGCATCGGCCAGCAAGCGCGAGACGATGTCGGGCGTCGTGCCTGCATTGAACGGGACGATCAGTGTGATGGGGCGCTCGGGATAGGCTGCGAAGGCGTTCGCCGTGAGCAGCATGGCAGCGGCCGTCAGTGACATCCGTCTGAGTAGCCGGTCGAAATGGCGGAGGAGAGACATGGTGGTGTTCCTTTCGTGGTAGGCAAGTTGGCATCAAGGCCGGCTCGCGCCAATGCGCGCAGGGCCGGTGACACGGCTGTCTCAGGTACCGTGCACGGCGGCTGCAGTGGGCTGCAGCATGTTTTGAAGCAAGGGCAGATCGATGTTGCCGCCAGACAGGACGATGACGCCGTCGCGGCCTTCGAGATCGATCACGCCGGCGAGCAAGGCCGCCAGCGCGACGGCTCCGCCGGGCTCGACCAGCAACCGAAGCTCCTCGAGCGCGAAGCGAATGGCGGCGCGGACCTGCGCATCCGTGACTGCCACCGCGCCATCGAGAAAGCGCTTGTTGATCTCGAAGGGCAGTTCGGCTGGCGTGGTGGCCTGCAACGCGTCGCAGAGCGTTGTGGCGCCCGCCGCATTGATTTCCCTGAGGCCGCTGCGCAGTGAGCGCACCGTGTCGTCGAAACCAGCGGGCTCGGCCGCGATCAGCCGCGTGCTTGGATTCAACGCGTCGACAACCAGGCCGCAACCGGCCATCAACCCGCCGCCGCCGCAGGGCGCGGCGAACAGGCCGAGGTTGTCGAGCGCGGCCTCGGGCAGGTCCTGCAACGCCTCGAGGGCCACCGTGCCCTGGGCGGCAAGCACCGCAGGATGGTCGCCCGGCGGAATCAGCGTGCCGCCGGTTTCGCCGAGCAGCCGCATCCCGATCGCCTCGCGGCTCTCGTGGAGGCGGTCGTAGTGAACGACGCGCGCACCCTGGGCCAGCGCGCGCTCGACCTTGTTGCGTGGCGCATCGATCGGCATCACGATGGTCGCCGCCACACCGAGCTGGCGCGCGGCCCAGGCGATCGCCTGTCCGTGATTGCCGGTGGAATAGGCGATCACGCCTTTCGCGCGCTGGCCGCCGCGCAGCGATAGCAGGGCATGGAAGGCGCCGCGTGCCTTGAACGAGCCCGTGACCTGCAGGTTCTCGCCCTTGAGCCAGACCGGCGCGCCGGCAATGGCGTCGAGTGCCGGCGAACGCAGCAACGGAGTGCGAACGACATGGGGCGCGATGTCCAGGGCCGCGAACTTGACGTCGGCGAAATCGGGGACGCGCATGTCACCCAGCATCTCGTGCCGGATCGCGTGCGCGGGTCGTGGTCGTGCCGGATGGATATCCAGGGTTTCGGTTGGCTGCATGGAGAAGGCCCGTGGGTGGTCGGAGAAAGACAGGAAACGGGATCAGCGCGCCGGCCAGGTCGGCGGAGCCACGCTGCCGACCTGGTCAGTGATGCGCGAATACGCCTCGACGCGACGATGCAAACCGAAGTTGAAGACGGTGGACCGGCCCAGTTTGCACAGGTCCAGGTTGCAGTCGGCCACGATGAGCTCGTCGTCCCAACTGGTGGCCTGCGCCATGATTTCGCCTTGGGGATTGACGATGATCGAATGGCCGAACATTTCGTGGCCGTCCTCGGTCCCGGCCTTCGCGACGGCAACCGCGAAACACGCGTTCTGATAGCAGCCCGCCTGAATCGACAGCTGGGAGTGGAACACGCGCAGGTGATGAGCCTCGAAGCCGCGATTCTCCATGTTCATGCTTGGCGTGTTGTAGCCCAGCATGACGAGCTCGACCTGCTGCAGCCCGAGCACGCGCCAGGCCTCTGGCCAGCGGCGGTCGTTGCAGATCATCATGCCCATGTTCACGCCCTCGGCCTCGCCGACCGGCGCCCGGACCACCGGAAAGCCGAGATTGCCGACTTCGAAATAGCGCTTCTCGAGGTGCTGTACCTTGCGCGCCGGCGCGTACTCTGCATGGCCGGGCAGATGGACTTTCCGGTACTTGAGGATCACCTCGCCCGACGGTGCGATGATCACCGAGGTGTTGAACCGGCGCTTGCGCATGACACCGGCTTCATCGGGTTCATAAGCGATCTCGGCGTAGCCCAGGTAAACCGTCAGGCCAAAGCGGCGGATTGCCTCGAACAGCGGCGCCGACTCCGGCGAGGGCAGCGCCGCCTCGAACCAACGGTCGGCCTCGTCGAGGTCCTCGTGGTACCAGCGTGGAAAGAACGTGGTCAGCGCGAGTTCGGGGAACACGACGACCTGTGCGCCGCGCCGATAGGCGCGTTCGAGCAGTTGGACCATCCGCGCGACCGCGATCTCGCGTCCTTCTGACTTCTGGATGGGCCCGAGCTGGGCGGCGGCGACGGTGATGATGCTGGACATGTAGCGGAGCCTCTGGTGCGATGGGGTAGTGTCGAGTATAGGGACGCGATACCGCCCTTGAAATGCCGCGCCCCGCGCGCCGGCGGTGTGTCCATCGGCACCGTCTCGCACGCCCAACGCATTGATTTGAAAAGAAAAAATGCGTTGGGAGCAGCCCCGGTTCGCAGCCGCCTCATAGCCCCTTGTTATGGGGCCTGGGCAATATGTGATGGGGCGCGGTGGTGGTCTGTGGCATGCGCGCCACCGCGCCGCCAACCGCCGCTCAGGCGAACATCGCCGGGCGCTGCGCATCCCCACGCGGTGCGGCGTCCAGCAGGTGCACGAGCGTGGCAAGAAAGCCTTTGGCAAGGGCCGACATCGGGCTCTGCCGCGAATGGATCAGGTAGATCTTGTGACTGAGCGCCGGGCTGATCGGCTTGAGCATGACGTCGTCCGATGCGGATGGCGTGTATCCGAACGACTCCACCAAGGCCACCCCGACACCCTGGCGCACCAGCGCCATGGCTTCGGGTGTCGAGCGAATCTCGATGTCCGGCGTGAGTGGCCCCTGGTCCGACGACAGGAAATGCGAAGAGAGCTGGCCGAAAGGGGTGTCTGCGCCATAGCCGATGAAGGTCTGACCGCGCAAGTCGCCGGTTGTCACAACGTCCAGCGCCGCTAGCGCGTGTCCCCTGGGCAGCGCGCACAGGATCCGCCCCTCGCCGATTTCCCGGGTCCGGAGATTCGCGCCGTCCGGCGGCGCCATCGATGCAATGCAGAGGTCTGCGTGCCCCTGCACCACGAACGGCAGCAAGGCGTCGAACGGCATGGGCCGGTAGTGGACACGGACGGCGGGATGCCGCAGCCGGAAGCGCTGGATGGCGCGCGGCATCAGCCATTCGCTGTAGCTCGGACTAGAGACAATCGACAGCGTGCCTTCCTTCTGTTCGCCCAGGCTGCTGGYCACCGCATTGAACTGGGCGACGCCCTTGAGGATAACCTCGACTTCCTCGAACAGCCGGCGCGCCTCCGGCGTGGGCTGCAGCCGTCCCTTGACCCGTTCGAACAGCAGGAACCGCAGGCGGCTTTCCGCGGTTGCCAGCACCCGGCTGATTGCCGGCTGTGACACGCACAACATGCGCCCGGCCTCGCTCAGCGAGCCGGTGACCATGATCGCGTGGAAGACTTCGATCTGGCGAAGGTTCAGGGGTATGGCGGGAGGCCTGCTAACGGCTGACATACAAGGGGGCGCCAAGGCACAAGCGCGGTAACGGCAAGAGGAGCCCGTGACGACGCAAGAAGCGCGCCATCGGGCGGCGGATCCACGCCGACCGTCGGGCGCGAGCGAGGTGTCAAGCCTGATTCAAGCCTGTGCGTCGGCCGCGAAGGGCCGCAGCGTTGCCATTGCCGCGAGCGCGCCACCCACCATGTCGCGCAGTGTTGGCCACAGCTTCGCGGCCAGGTCTTCACGGTAGCCGAACGGTGCCGCTTCATCCATGTAGATGGCCTGCGCCATTTCGAGTTGCACCGCGTGCACCCCCCGCTGCGGCTGGCCGTAGTGCCGCGTGATATGCCCGCCTCTGAAACGATCGTCGGCGACCCACGAGAAAGGACTGGCCGACGCGGCGGCGATGACGGCCTCGCGCAGCGCCGGCGCGCAACTGGCACCGCTGTTGGTGCCGATGTTCAGATCAGGCAAGCGGCCCGCGAACAGGCGGGGCAGCACGCTGTCGATCGAGTGCGCTTCCCACAACAGCACGTGCCCGTGCACTTGGCGCAGGCGCGCGATCTCGGCGGCCAGCGTGCTGTGATACGGATCCCAGTAATCGCGGATACGGTCCGCGACCTCGGCGGAGAACGGGGCCTCGGAATCGGGATACAGCGGCTCGCCCAGGAATGTGTCGCGTGGGCAAAGCGCCGTGGTGTTCTGGCCCGGATAGAGGCTTTCGCCGTTGGCGGGGCGGTTCACGTCGATCACGTAGCGCGAGTAGTTGGCTGCCACGACGGAGGCGCCCAGCGTTGTCGCGAACGCGTAGAGACGCCCCAGATGCCAGTCGGTATCGGCACGCACGCGCGCCACGTCTTGCATTTGCGCGGCGAACGCGTCGGGCAACAGTTCGCCGCCGTGGGGAATGGAGACTACCAGGGGAATGGTGCCCTGCGTCAGCTTGCAAACGGGGGGATTCATGACTGGACTTCCTTGGATGGCGTGATAACGGGAGCGCGCCTGCGCAACCACACGCGCGCGTCGAGAAGGTGTTTCGGTTGCCGCCCCGCGAACACGTCGATTATCTGTTCGGCGCATTGGAGTGCCGTGGCATGTAGCGCCTCCTCGGTGGAGCCGGCAAGGTGCGGGCTCAGCACGACGTTGTCGAGCCCGGCCAGCGGGGACGCCGCGGAGAGCGGCTCCTGCGCGAAGACGTCCAGTCCGGCGCCGAAGAGCCTGCCTTCCTTTAGCGCCGCGGCCAGCGCGTCTTCGTCGATCAGCCCGCCGCGCGATGTATTGATGACGATGGCGCGCGGCTTCATGTTGCGCAGCGCCTTCGCATCGAGCGTGTGGCGCGTGTCGGCACGCAGCGGACGGTGCAGGGAGACAACGTCGGAGGCCGCCAGCAGTTCGGGCAGCGCCGATACCCGCGTCGCGCCGTGCGCTTCGACCTCGCACGTCGGCGCGCTGGGCGACCACACCAGCACGCGCATGCCGAGCCCCGCGCGCGCCATGTCGCAGACCAGGCGCCCCGTGCGGCCGAAGCCGATCACGCCGAGGGTCTTGCCATGGAGCGAGAGCATCGGTGCCGCGTATCGGTAGCGCCAGTCTGACTGCCGCGTGGCTGCGTCGGCCAGCGGCGCCCGGCGCGCGACCGCGAGCATCAGCATCAGCGTGTGTTCGGCCACGGCGCCGATATTGGCGTCGGGCGTGGACACCACCGGGATGCCCAGCTCATGCGCATGTGCGACCGCGATCTTGTCGGTGCCAGTGCCATGATTGCTGATGACCGCGAGCCGCGGTGCGGCCTCGATCATCGCGGCGGTCAGACCTTCGCGCACGATCACAGCGTCGGCGCCGGCGACTTCACGGATGCGAGCGGCTTCGTCACCGGCTTGGCCCGGGCGCACTTCGAAGCCCGCGGCGCGCAGGCGCTCCGCACCGATCGGGTGGATGGGCTGGGTAATCAGGCAGACTGGCATGGGCGTTTCATGGGAATCAGGCATGGGTTGTGTTTTGAAGTGCGATGCGGGTTGTGCTGCCGGTCGTGCTGCAGGCATCCTAGCCTGCACGCGCTGCTAACGTGCCGGCCAGCAGCCGCGTGGCGACGGCGAAGTCGGCGAGGTCCATCGACTCGTCGGGGTTGTGGCTGCCATGGGCATTGCGCACGAAGATCATCGCAGCGGGTATGCCCTGGGCGGCGAACAGTGCCGCGTCATGTCCGGCGCCGCTGGGCATGGCCTGCGCGCGTACGCCGCCCTGGCTCGCGGAGCAGAGCAGGGCGTGCTGGAGCGACGGATCCATCTGTGCCGCGGCACTGGACGACGCGGCACCGAGATCGACTTGCACGTGGTGCTGCGTGCCAATGCCTGCCGCGGCAGCGTGTACCCGCGCATCCAGCAGGTCGAGCGTGGCGCGGCTGCGGGAACGCATGTCGATACTGAACTCGACCAGGCCGGCGACCTTGCTGAAATCGACCTGATCCGGGTCCGTCATGCAGCGGCCGAACGTCAGCGTGAGTTCATGCCCTTGCGCCTCGAGTGCGATCCAGTCCTGTTGCAGCGCGTCGATCAGCGCCGCGGTCGCGACCACGGCGTCTTGCCGGTGGCTGCGCGGCGTCGCGCCGGAATGCGCATAGGCTCCCTGCACGCGGGCATGCCGGTAGCGCTGGCTGCCGCAGATGCCGGTGACGATGCCGACGACGTCGCCCGCATCCAGCAGCACCGGTCCCTGCTCGATATGGAGTTCGACAAAACAATCGATGCGGTCGGCGCACAGATACGCCAGGCCCGCGCGGACGTCGTCCGGCCGTCCGCCGGCCTCACGCAGATGGTCGGCCAGGCTGCGCCCGGTGTCGGCACGCACGCTGTCAAGCGCCTGCGGCTCCAGTAGTCCGAAGGCGGCCTTGCTGCCGGCATAGGACACCGGAAACCAAGCGCTCTCCTCCGCGCGGATTGCGGCTACGGTGACGTCGCGACGCGGCACAAAGCCCGCCTTGCGCCAGCCAGCCAGCACGGCGAGACCGGCGACGACCCCGGCGGCGCCGTCGAAATTACCACCGCGCGGTACCGAGTCGAGATGCGAACCCGTCATGACCGCTGCAGCACCGCGATCCGTGCCCGGCAATGTCAGATAGAGATTGAGCGCCGCATCGGTCGCCACCTGCAGTTCGAGCGCGCGGGCGGCGTCGGCGACAAGCCGGTGCGCCCGCTGCTCGCCTGCGCCGTAGCTGTCTCGCGTGACGCCGACGCCGTCGAAACTTTGTTCGCGCAAGCGGTCGAACAGCGTGGTGGCGAGGGCGAAATCCGGTTCGGCGATGGTCATAGGATGGTTGCCATCGTGTCTGCCTGCACCTCGGCTTGCGTGGCCGTCTGCCTGGCAAGTGACGGATCCCAGTCACGCCCCGGCATCGCGTCGATGAGCTGGCGCGTGTAGGCATGCTGGGGTGTCTCGAAAATCTGGGCAGGGCTACCCTGTTCGACCACGCTGCCCCGGTGCATGACCAGCACCGCATCGCAAATCTGCGCCGCCACACGCAGATCGTGGGTGATGAAGACCAGCGCGATGCCGAGGCGCTGTTGCACGGCGCGAAGCAGCCGCAGCACCTGCGCCTGCACGGAGACATCGAGCGCAGATACCGATTCGTCGGCCACGATCAGCCGCGGCTCCATCGCCAGCGCCCGCGCGATGCCGATGCGCTGGCGCTGGCCGCCGGAGAACTGGCTCGGATAGCGGTCGAATGCCGAGGTATCGAGCTCGACGAGCTGCAACAGCTCGCGCGCTCTCGCTAGTGCCTGTTCCCGGGACACGCCACACGCGAGCGGGCCATCGCAGAGGATGCGCCCCACCGTATGGCGCGGATTGAGCGAGGCGAACGGGTCCTGGAAGATCATCTGGATATGGCGGCGTAAGGGCCGGAACGCGCGCTCGCTCAACGGGGCGATGTCGCGCCCATCAAAATACATACCACCGCCGTCGGTTCCGGTCAGCTTGAGCAGGCATTTGCCGATCGTCGACTTGCCTGAACCCGACTCGCCGACGATACCCAGCGTCTTGCCGGCGCCGACCGAGAAGCTCACGTCCTTGACGGCTTCGACCACGCGCTTGCGTTTGAACAGCCCGCCCGAACTAACATAGGTCTTGCGCAACGCATCGACGCGCAGCACTGGATATCCGTTCGCTGCGTCAGCCGGGTCATTGTGCTCGCGATCGCCCGGCCGGTGTGACGGCACGCTGGCGATCAGCCGCTGCGTGTAGGGATGGCGGGGCCGGTTCAGCACCTGGTCGGCCGTACCCTCCTCGACCAGCAGGCCCTTCTCCATTACGACGACACGATCCGCGATTTCGGCCACGACGCCAAAATCGTGCGTCACGAACATGACACCCATGCCTTTCTCGCGCTGGATGCGGGCGATCAGCGCGAGGATCTGCGCCTGCGTGGTGACGTCCAGCGCCGTGGTGGGCTCGTCGGCGATCAGCAGCGCCGGCTCCAGCGCCAGCGCCATCGCGATCATCACGCGCTGGCGCTGGCCACCCGAAAGGCTGAACGGCCAGGCATGAAACAACCCTGCTGGATCCGGCAAGCCGACGAAGTCGAGCAGTTCTAGTACACGGGCCTCGCGTGCCGGACCTGGATAGGCCGCATGGACGCGCATGACCTCGGCGATCTGCGCTCCCACCGGCTGCAGCGGGTTGAGCGCCGACAGCGGCTCCTGGAAGATCATCGCCATGTCCTTGCCGCGCATGCCGCGCAGCGCCGCCTCGTCCATGCCGAGCAGATCCTCGCCGTGCAGCAGGATCTGCCCCTGCTGCGGACGCAGATAGGTGGGCAGCAAGCCCATGATGGCGTTGGCACTCATCGATTTCCCCGATCCGGATTCGCCGACGATGCAGAGGATCTCGCCGGCGCGGATGTCGAACGACACATCGCGCACGGCATACTGGCGGTCGCCGCCAGCCGGAAGCGGGATGCTTAATCCGCGGATGGAGAGCAGGGCGGCGCCCTGGCCTGGATTGCCTGTAGCCACGGTATTAAGCTCCCCGCTTGCGCAGTTGAGGGTTGAGGGCGTCGTTGAGCCCCTCGCCGATCAGATTGATGGCCAGCACCGTCAGCATGATGGCAATGCCGGGCCAGAGGCTCATCCACGGCGCTTCGCGGAGCATCGTGCGCGCGGCGCCGATCATGAATCCCCAGCTCATCAGGTTGCGGTCGCCCAGCCCGAGGAAAGACAGCGCCGATTCGGTCAGGATGGCCGTCGCGGTCATCAGCGAGGCCGTCACGATAATCGGCGAGGCGGCATTGGGCAGGATCTGGGTAAAAATGATCCGGGCCGGCTTCTGGCCGATCACGATGGCGGCTTGCACGAACTCCCGCTGCTTGAGCGTCATGAACTCGGATCGCACCAGGCGCGCCACCGGCGGCCACGACACCATGGAGATGGCCCCGACGATCGAGTACAGCGACGGCTTGAAGATCGCCACCAGGACGAGTGCCATGGCCAGCTGTGGAATGGTCTGGAAGAACTCCGTTCCCCGCATCAGGGCGTCGTCCACGCGGCCGCCGTGGTAGCCCGCCAGGGCACCCACCACGATGCCGATCAGGACCGCCACAAGCGTAGAGATCACGCCGATCATCAGCGACACCCGCGCGCCGTAGGCGAGGCCCGCCGCGATGTCGCGGCCCAACATATCGGTGCCCAGYGGATAYGCGGTGTCGGCGAACGGGCCGAGCAGCGGCTCCGCCACCATCATCCATGGGGGATCTTGATAGAGCGCCGGGGCAAGGATGCCCGTCAGGATCACCACCAGCAGCAGCGCGAGGCCGACGGCCGCGCCGCGGTTGGCGACGAATCGATTCAGGAAAGACATGTGAGGCTCCTCAGGCTTGCTGGATGCGTGGATCGATCAGCCGGTAGGCGAGATCGGTGAGCAGGTTGAAGACCACCACCATCGTCGATGTCACCAGGAACACACCGAGCAGCAATTGATAGTCGCGCTGGAGCAGCGCATCGAACATCAGCCGTCCGATGCCGGGCCATCCGAATACGGTTTCGGTAAGCACCGCGCCGCCGGCCATCTGCCCCAGCTGGATCCCCGCGAAAGTCACCACCGGCAGCAAGGCATTGCGCAGCGCGTGATGGCGGATGGTCCCGCCCACTGAAACCCCCTTGGCGCGCGCCGTCTTGATGAAATCCATGCCCAGCACTTCGAGCATGGAAGCGCGCGTCAGCCGCGCGTAGACCGCCATGAAGAAGCAGCCGAGCGACGCGGTAGGCAGCACCAGGTGATGCGCAACGTCGCGCACGCGCGCCCAGCCGGTCAACGCGCCGCCGACCGTCTCCATGCCGTAGGGCGGCAGCCAGCCGAGGTGCAGGGAAAAGAAGAGAATGGCCAGCAGCGCCAGCCAGAACTGCGGCGTGGCATAGATCAGCAACGAACCCGTCATCAGCACGCTGTCGAGCCATGGATGTGTGCCCTGATAGCGGCTGCGCGAGGCCACCACGCCGAACAACACGCCGAACACAAGCGCGAAGGCGAACGCGCACGACATCAGCAGCAGCGTGGCGGGCAGGCGGTCGAGGATGATATCGAGCACCGGCAAGCGTTCACGGTACGAGTAGCCCAGGTCGAGGTGCGCCACGCCGTTCAGGTAGCTCGCCAGTTGCACATAGACGGGCTTGTCGAGGCCGAACTCTTGCCGTAGCTGCGCCACGTAGGTGGGGTCCGAGGCCCCCGATTCGCCCGCCAGCACGGCGGCCGGATCGCCGGGCGCCAGGCGGATCAACAGGAAGTTGACGACGACGACGCCCAGCACGACCAGGGCTGCCTTGCCGAGCCGCGCGAACACTGACAGTGCCTTATCCACGGAATATATTCCAAGAAAGTTGACGAGGAGGAGCGATGCGCCGTGCCACTTGCCCGGCGCACCGCCGCGCACGGGTGCTTACTTGTCGATGTAGGCATCGGCGAATGTGTCGTTAAGACCGATCGCCGTCTGGATCAGGTTGTGCACCTTCGCGTTGTAGAGCGTCGGAATCTCCATCTCGAACAGGTACCCGTTCGCCACCTCTTCCACGAGTGTCTTCTGGATGCTGGAGTACAGCTTCTGGCGATCGTCGTTAGAGGTCGCGGCGGCTGCCTTGTCCCACATCGCGTCAACCGCGTCGTTCCGGTATCCCTGGTTGTTGACGAATGCAGAGCCCTTGACCATGTTGCGGGCCAGGTAAAGACGCGAGACGCCCAGTGCCGGATCGCCATATTGCGACGTGAAGCTGAAGGTGAGGTCGAAATCGAAATCCGAGACGCGCTTGGCCCACGTGCCCGCATCCGCCGACTCTATCTCGACCTTGAAGCCGAGCTGTTCGAGGCTCTGGCGCGTGTACTCGCCGAGCCGGTCCCAGGTCGCGCCGTAGGGATACGACAGGATCTTGATCGGCGTCTTCGCGGGGTCGACACCCGACTCCTTGATCAGCGCGCGTGCTTTCTTCAGTTCGAAGTTGTAGGCCGGCACGTTGGCATCGTAGAAGGGCGTGGTGGAAGAAATCGGACCTGTGGCAACCTTGCCGAGACCGAGGAAGATGCTGTTCACGACGAACTTGCGGTTGATGGCCTCCATCACGGCCTGGCGCACCTTGACGTTGTCGAAAGGCGGCTTGCGCTGGTTCATCTGGATATAGGCCAGCTTGGAGAACATCTCCCAGCCCTTCGTCGTGTATTGCACGCCCGGCAGCGCCTTGAGACGTTTCACCTCCACGTTGTCCACGTCACCTGCACTCACCACCTGAACGTCGCCGCGCTCGAAAGCAACCGCGCGCGAGGCTGCATCGGGAATCACGTTGAAGACGATCTCGTCCAGATAAGGCTTGCCGGCTTGCCAGTAATCGGGGTTGCGCGTGAGGATGATGTACGCGCCTTTCTTCCACTCCTTGAACTTGAACGGGCCGGTCCCGATTGGCGTCTGGTTGGCCGGGTTCTTGGCGTAGTCGGTGCCGTCATAGATGTGCTTGGGCACGATCGGCATGTTGTCGCTGACGAAGGCTTTCAGAAACGGAGCAAATGGCGCCTTCAGCGTGATCTGCACCTTGTTTGGGCCAAGCGCCTTCACGGTGTCCACGAACTGCTCGATAATGACCCGCGCGCGCGGGTGCACCGTGCGCAGGAACTTGTCGACCGAGAACACAACGTCGTCTGCCGAGAACGGCTTGCCATCGTGCCACTTGACGTTCGGCTGCAACTCGAACGTGTAGACCTTACCGTCGGGCGAGATGGTCCAGGACCTGGCCAGGCCCGGCTTCGGCTTCATGTCCGGCGTCCACGTCAGCAGGCTTTCATAGATCTTGCCCGCCACGTATTGGGTGGGCGTTTGCTGATTGAGGCCGAGCATGAGCGTGGGTGGCTCGGGCTGCGCGATCGCGCGCAACGTGCCGCCGCGCGTCTGCGCATGCGCGCCGGTGCCAGCGAGCGTGCCGAGTGCCAGCGCAACGGCGCACGCCGCGAGGTTGAGCATGCGCTTGGGGCGCGGAGTCAGCTTGGAAGACATGAGGATCACCTCGGTGTGGGGAGGGTCGGTCGGGATGGGGCGCGCCGCGTGAGCGTTTCGTGCATCGGTGGCGGAATACGTCAGACGGGCCGCACGCCGATGCCATCGGCATCGAGCGCGGCGCGGATACGCGCCGCGAATACCGCTGCGCCGTGCTGGTCGCCATGGATGCAGAGCGTGTCGGCCGTGATGGGAACGGTCTTGCCTGCGAGCGAGATCACGCTGCCATCGGTCACCATGCGCTTGACCTGCGCGATCGATTCCGCCACGTCTTCGATCATCGCGTGCGGCTCGGAGCGCGGGGTCAGCGTGCCGTCGTCCTGGTAGCTGCGGTCCGCATAGACCTCGAAGGCCGCGCGCAGGCCCATCGCGCGGGCGGCGCTCGCCATGTTGGCGTTGGCGACGTAGACCATCAGCTTGGGATCGATGTCGTGCACGGCCTGCGCTACCGCCTTGGCAAGCGCCGGGTCGCGCGCGGTCATGTTGTAGAGCGCGCCGTGTGTCTTCACGTGGTGCAGGGGGACCCCCACCGCGCGGGTGACGCCCAGCATGGCTCCCACCTGATACACAATGAGGGCATAGACCTCGTCTGGCGTCATGGCCATGGCGCGGCGGCCGAAGCCTTGCAAATCGGGGAGTCCCGGATGCGCACCAACCGCCACGCCGGCGGCCGCGGCCGCACGGACCGTCTCGAGCATCGTGTCCGGATCCCCGGCATGGAATCCGCAGGCAATGTTGGCGGAGGTGACATGCTGCAGGATCGCGCGGTCGTTGCCCATGACCCAGGGCCCGAAGCTCTCGCCCATATCGCAGTTGATATCGATGAACGGCATGATGAATTCCTTTTGCGTTATGGGATGGGGAGGCCCAGCGCCTTTGCGGCCAGCACCTTGACGCGGGCAAAGCGATCTTCGACTTCCAGGCAGAGTGCCTCTGCCTCGGCTTGGGTGATGGCCTGGAAGCGCAGCGCATCGCCTGGCAGGGCCTGCGCCAGCGAGGGCAGGTCGGCACTGGCGACATAGGCCAGCTTCGGATACCCGCCGGCGCTCTGGCGGTCGGCCATCAGCACAATAGGACTACCGCCCGGTGGCACTTGGACGGTGCCGAAGGTCACGACTTCGGAGATCATTTCCAGTGGCTGCGCCAATCTCAACTCCGGACCTTCCAGCCGGTAGCCCATGCGGTCGGATTGGGCTGAAACCCGGAAACACGCGGATTCGAAGTCGTGCCGCGCCTGGCTGGTGAAGGACTGCCACTGCGGGCCAGGCACGAAGCGCAGCCCCTGCGTGGCCGATGACAGTGGTGCGGTGTCCGGCGCCGCCGCGGCGACGAAGGGCATGCCGCTCTGGATCATCATGCGCTCAAGTTCCAGGACTTCTCCTCTTGGCGACGCCACCGGCACCCGGTCGCCGCGGCGCAACGCGCGGCCTTCGAAGCCGCCGAAGCTGCCGCGCACGTAGGTGCTGCGGCTGCCCAGCACGAGCGGGGCATCGAATCCACCCCGCACCGCGAGGTAGGCGCGAGCACCGGACCTGCGCTCTCCGAATTCCAGGCGTACGCCGTGGCGCAACATGACGGCACAGTGCATGGGGATCTGGGCGCCGCCCGCGGTGACCCGCATATCCGCGCCGCTCAGGGCGATCAAGGTGTTGCGGGAGAAGCTGACGCAGGGTCCCTTCAGCGTGCATTCGAGGGGAGCGGCCTCTTCGCCATTGCCTACCAGGGCATTGGCGACGCGGTGCGCCCACTCGTCCATCGGCCCATTGACCGGTACGCCATAGCGCTGGTAGCCGTTGCGCCCCGTGTCCTGGAGGAGGGAAAACACCCCGGGCTTTTCAACCAGCATATGGTTCATTGGTGCGGCTCCAGCAGCGCTTCGAACTCGCGCGGCGTGACCGGCATGAATTGCATGCGGTCGCCGATCTGCAGGCGCGTCGGCGGGCTCTTGCGGATGTCGAACAAGGTCCAGGGCGTGCGGCCAATCAGGTTCCACCCGCCGGGGGATTCAGTCGGGTAGATGGACGAGATCCCGTTGGCGATCGCCACGGCCCCGGCCGGCACACGGGTGCGCGGCACTGCGCGCCGTGGCACCTGCAGCCTGGGATCCAGCGGACCGGCGAATGGGGTGCCCGGCGCGAAGAAGAACGTGTAGAGGACGAGCGGCACGGCGGTATGCAGGCGGATGACCTCGCCGGTGGAGATACCGCATTGGTGCGCGACGTCTTCCAGGTCGGGGCCGTACTCGCCGCCATAGCACACCGGAATTTCCACCAGGCGTGCGGTGCCCGCGATCCTGGGCACGCCTTGTGACAGGAGATGGTCTATGGTCGCGCTCAGGGACTGCGAGGCGGAGCCCTCGCAGCGTGGCAACTGGGCGGGCAGGTAGTGGACGGCCACCGTGGTGAACGCCGGCACGACGTCGACGACGCCGGGCAGGACGCGGCTGGACAGCCATGCCGTCACCGCGTGCACCGTCTGGCTGACTTCGGCATCGGCCCGGTTGCCCAGGCGGATCAACAGGCAGCGGTCGCCGGCGGGCTCGATGTGCCATCCGTCGCGCAGGTGCTGGTGCGCAGGCGCGGGCTCCGCCGCGCTCCCGGATTGCGCCGGTGCATCCATGTCCGCCGCTTTCATGGCCTGGACAGCCTGCAGCAGGCCCGGACGATCTGCTCGCATGCCATGCGCAGCCGGTCATCGGAAACCGCATACGCAAACCGCAGGTACGGCGCCAGGCCGAATGCCGTGCCAGGCACGACCGCGACGCCCGCTTCCTCCAGCAGGTAGCGCGCCAGGTCCRGGTCGCTTTCGATGATGTCGCCGCTCGGTGTGCGCATGCCAAGCGTGCCGCTGCAATCCGCATAGAGGTAGAAGGCCGCGGGTGGCGTGCGCATGGTCAACAGCGGTGCCGCCCCCGCGAGCAGATCGACGGCAAGGTCCCGGCGCCAGCGCAGGCGCGCCATCCAGTCCTCCAGGAAATCCTGCGGCCCGTCGAGCGCGGCGATGGCGGCGGCCTGGCTAACCGAGCTGGGGTTGCTAGTGCTTTGGGATTGCAACATCTCCAGCGCTTTGACCAGCCACCGCGGGCCGCCGGCATAGCCCAGCCGCCACCCCGTCATGGCGTAAGCCTTGGAGACGCCATTGACGGTGAGCGTGCGCGCCTTCATGTCCGGTGCCGCCTGCGCAAAGGAGCAGAACTCGCCTTCGAACACGATCTTTTCATAGATGTCGTCGGACATCACCAGCACGCGGGGATGTGCGCGCAGCACGTCCGCCAGCCCACGCAGTTCGTCGGCGGCGTAGAGCGATCCGGAAGGATTGCAGGGCGAGTTCAGCATCAGCCAGCGTGTCCTGGGCGTGATGGCGGCGGCGAGTGCGTCCGGCGTGAGCTYGAAGCCATCTTCGGCCGCCGGCGTCACCACCACCGGCGTACCTCCGGCAATGCGCACCATCTCGGAATAGGACACCCAGTAGGGCGCCACGACGATGGCCTCGTCCCCGTCATTGACGGTTGCCAGCAGGGCATTGAAGAGAATCTGCTTTGCGCCCGTCGCGGCAATGACCTCGCTCTCGTTGTAGTGCAGGGCATTGTCACGCACGAACTTGCGCACTATCGCGGCCCTGAGTTGGGGCGTGCCTGCCACGTTTGTGTAGCGCGTATGCCCGTCCATGATGCCGGCAACGGCAGCCTGCCGGATGTGCGCGGGCGTATCGAAGTCGAGTTCCCCCTCGGCCAGGCTGATGACTGCGCGGCCTTGCGCCACCATGAGGCGGGCGGCTTCGGCAACAGCCCCCGTGGCCGACGGCCGCGCGGCGCTCAGGCGGGACGCCAAGCGGGTATCTAAGCTAAGAACAGACATGGCTTGCGCTGCTTTCCTATACGCGCCCATGGGGATCGATCGATCGCACATGGCATTGCGTTGGTGGTTGATATGAGGCTTGTGTGCCATTGGTATGCCAATGGAGTGCAAGCAATACACGTGCCAAACGGATTGCTACGCTTGCACGGCCTGTGATGGTGTCCTGGTCAGTACACGTCCGGCGCGATCGTCCCGCACGTCTCCTTTTGCGAAAGCCAGCCGTCCGTTGACCCAGACGCTCTCGATACCTGCCGATAGCGTGGCCGGCTTGGCGAAGGTCGCGCGATCCCCGACCGTGTCCGGGTCGAACAGCACAAGATCGGCCGCCTGGCCAACGGCGATATGGCCGCGGTCGGCGATGCCGAGCTCGCCGGCGGTCAGGCCGCTCATCTTGTGGATTGCCGTGACCAGCGGGAAAAGCCGCTCCTCGCGCGAGTAGTGGCCCAGCACTCGGGGAAATGTTCCCCACAGGCGCGGGTGGGGATGCTCGTCGTGCGGCATGCCGTCCGAGCCGATCATGGCTTTGGGGAAGGCAAGAATGCGGCGCACGTCGCCCTCGTCCATCATGAAGTAGACGGCGCCGGCGGGTGCCAGGCGCGCGGCGGCTTGTTCATCGCCGCAGCCCATCTCGCGCGCGATATCGGCGAGCAGCCTGCCGGCATGTTCCGGATGTGGCGTGGACCAGCTGACCATCACGGCGGCGGCGCGCGCCACGAACTCCGGCCGCAGTACCGTGGAAGACGCGTTGTAGGGGTAGCAATCAAGCGATACCGGCTGCGTTTGCATCGCGGCTGCGATGTGCTTCAGCGTCTCGGCGGAGCGCCCGTGATTGGCGATGCCCGCCAGCTTGTGGTGCGAGATCAGAACGCGTACGCCAAGCCGCCTGCCTATCTCGAAGGTTTCATCCAGCGCATCGATGATCTTCTCGGCTTCGTTGCGCATATGGGTGGCATAGAGCGCGCCATGGGCCCGCAGGGGCTCGCCTACCGCGACGATTTCGTCGGTGGTGGCAAGCCGCGCGGGCGGATAGAAGGTGCCGGTGGACATGCCCCAGGCACCTGCCTCGAGCGCGTCTGCCAGCAGGCGCTGCATGGCATCGCATTCGGCCGGGGTGGCCGGGCGTTCCAGGTTGTCCATGACGCTGGCCCGCAGCGTCAGGTGGCCCACAAGGCAGACAGCGTTGACCGCGGTCCCGTTCGCGTCCAAGGCGTGGAGGTAATCGCGGAAGGCAGGAAAACGTAGCCATTCCGGCGTGGCGATCAGGTCCAGCGGAGGCGATATGGCGGTGCCCGGCCGCGCAGGCGCCAGGCTGAGTCCACAGTTGCCGGTGACGACGGTTGTCACGCCCTGGGACAGCTTCGCCGTCATCGCGCCCGGCATCAGCAAGGCGCGGTCGTCGTGCGTATGGACGTCGATGAAGCCAGGCGCGGCAACCCGGCCACGGCCATCGATGCGTTCCACCGCGCTGGCGTGGGCAAGCTCACCAACGGCCGCGATCTTCCCGTCCTTCACGCCCACGTCGCCAACGAAGGCGGGTCTGCCGCTGCCGTCCACGATCGATGCGCCGGTGATACAGAAGTCGAAAGTCATGCTGTTTCCCTGTCTCCCCTGGCGTCAGTGACCAGCCTGGCCGGCGTTCGCCAAACYGGCTTCCAGGCGGCCGATCAGCCGCTCCAGCTCCGCAAGGTCGGTTGCGTCCAGCACCGGTCCGGGCTTGCGCACCGCGGCACTGGCGATCGCACCGCGCCGGCGCAGGGTTTCCTTGCGCAGTGCCAGGCCGATGCCGTACTGGAACTCATGGCGCAGCAGTGGCAGGTACAGATCGAACAGGTCTTCGGCTTCACCGGCCTTACCCTGGGCGAAAAGGTCGCAGACCTGGACCAGCATCTCGGGGTAGGCGAAGCCGGTCATCGCGCCATCCGCGCCCCGCAGCATCTCCTGCGGCAGGAACAGGCCGCCATTGCCGGCCAGGATGCTGATGCGACGCAGGCCTTCCGCCTCGCTTTGGGCACGAATCTGCGAGAGCTTGCGCAGGCCGGGTAGCTCCTCGTGCTTGAACATCACCACCTGCGGGAATTCCCGCACCATCCGCAGGACGACGTCGACCGAGGTGTAGACGCCGGTGGCCTGGGGGAAGTCCTGCAGGCAGATCGGCACATCCGGTCCAAGCAGGCGCGCAATGGCGGCGTAGTAGCCATAAACCTGGTCGTCGGTCCTGAGGTTTGCCGCTGGCGCCAGCATGACCCCGGCCGCGCCGAGCGCCATCGAGGTCCTCGCCAGGCGCTCCACATGCTGATTCGACGCGTGGCTCACCCCGACAACCACCGGCACCCGGCCATCGACCCGCTCGAGGATGCGGCGCACGAAAATCATGGACTCCTCCTCCGACAGCTTGGGCGCTTCGCCCATCATGCCGAGGATGGTCATGCCCGCGACCTTCTTGCCGAGGTAGAAATCGACCAGGCGGTCGGTGCTCTCCAGGTCGAGCGCCCCCTGTTCCGTGAAGGGGGTCGCGGAGATGATGAAGACGCCCCTTGCGCTTTCGTCAATGCGCGATGTACTTGTCATGGATGAATCTGCTGGTTGATGGAGCGTTGATGGACGCATGGTTGGCAACACACGAAGTCACAGGTTTGTATGGCGCGCTACCAGGCCGGCGCGTGCGTTGGCAAGGTGCAGGCTCATGGCGGCGCGCGCCGCATCGGCGTTGCGCTCGGCGATGGCCTGCAGGATGGCGATATGCTCGCGTGCGCAGGGCTCGAAACGCTCGGGTGCGCCGTTCTGGTCGAAGCATCTTGCCTTGATGCGCAGGTCATGGATCGTCTGCGCCAGCATCTGGTTGCCGCTGGCCGTGGCGACGGTGTCGTGCAGCAGGTTATCGATCCTGTGGTTCTCGTCCTTGGTGGTATTGCGCGCCAGCAGATGCGCCTCCACCTGGGCGATGACGTATTGCGCATGCTTGGGGTCCATCCGGGTCGCGGCCTGGGCGGCGGCTTCGCTTTCCAGCAGGCCCCGCATTTGGAGAATCTCCAGATACTGGCGCAGCGTGGGCTCCTTGATCATGAGCTGCCCGCGCGGCGTGCGCACGGCAAAGCCGCCGCCGATGAGCCGGCTCATGGCTTCGCGCAGCGGCGTGCGCGAGATGCCCAGCGTTGCCGCCAGCGCCCGTTCCTGCAGTGGCGTCTCGGTGCGCAAGCGGCCCAGCTGGATCATGTCAAGCAGCGTGTTGTAGGCATCGCCCGCCAGGTCGGGGATGTCCCCGGCGGGCGTGGTCGAGGTCAGCGCGATGTCGTCCAGCTCGCTTGCGGCAGCRCCGTGGTCAGTCTCGATTTTTGTCAGTGTTTTCATGTTGGTGCGGTAGTGAATATGCTGTCGCGCTACTGGTGCTCACCGACCCTCATTGGGTGGCGAACACCATGGCGTCGCTGGGGCTGAACCCCCAGGCTACGAGCCGCCCGGGCTCGTGATCGGTACCAGCCATGCCGGCAGCCGCATAGGCAACGATGGTCCTGTCCCGCCAGGCGATGAATACCTTCCAGTGCAGGCCGCAGAAGGTCGACGCGACCACGCGGCCCTCGTGCCGTACGTCCGACGCGCCAAGCTGCGCGCCAACGCGCACGTTCTCCGGCCTGATCCCGAGCACGCGGGCGGGTTCTCCGAGGAAGTTGCATTCGCCGAGGAAGCCCGCGACGAACGGCGTATCGGGCGAGCGGTACAGTGCGGCGGGCGCGCCCGCTTGCACGATGCGGCCCTGGTCCATGATGACGATGCGGTCCGACAGGTTCATGGCTTCCTCCTGGTCGTGGGTGACGAAGACCACCGTCAGGCCGAGGTCGTGGTGCAGCTTCTTGAGCTGCAGCTGGATCGCCTGCCGCAAGTTCTTGTCGAGCGCGCCAAGCGGTTCGTCCATCAGCAGCACGTCCGGCATGAAGACCAGCGCGCGGGCCAGCGCGACGCGCTGCTGTTGCCCGCCTGAGAGCTCGCGTGGCAGGCGCGCTGCCAGGGCCTGCAGGCTCACCAGCTCGAGCGCTTCGCCGACGCGCCGCTTGATGTCCTCATGGTTGAGGCGCCGCATGCGCAGCGCAAAGGCTACGTTCTCGAACACCGACATATGGGGGAACAGCGCGTAGTTCTGGAACACCATGCCGATATTGCGTTCGGCGATCGGCGTGTGGGTGACGTCGCGGCCGGCGATGTGCACGCTGCCGGTGTCGGGCATTTCGAAGCCGGCGATGATCTTCAGCAGCGTGGTCTTGCCCGAGCCCGAGGCGCCAAGCAGGGTACAGAATTCGCCGCGTGCCACCGATAGCGAGACTTCCGGCAGCGCGACCGTGCTGCCGTAGGACTTGCGCACGGCGCGCACCGAGATGTCCTTGCCCTGGGCCTCGGGGCGCTCGGAGAGCTGCAGCGCAGGCGCCGCAGCATAGGGCGGGGACGCGGTTGGCGAGAGGGTGGCTTGCATCGTCATGCTCCTTTCTTCTTTCCCAGCAACTGGTTGGCCATCAGGATGAGCGCAGTAGCGGCGATCAGCACGCAGGACGCGGAGATCACCGTTGGATCGAAATCGTGCGCCAGGCCCTCGTACATCAGCTTGGGCAGGGTGCGGTTACGGATGGTGGTGAGGAACAGCGCCATCACGACATCGTCGAACGAGGTCACGAAGGCGAACACCGCGCCGCCGACGAGACTGGGCAGTAGCGCCGGCAGCATCACCAGCCGGAACATAGTCGGCCACGGGGCGCCCAGGCTCAGCGCCGCCAGTTCCAGGCTGGGATCGAAACCGCGCAGCGCGGCGCGCACCGTGATGTAGACGTAGGGCGTGGCGAGCACGGTGTGGCCGATGACGATGGCCAGCGAGTTGGCCACCCAGCCCAGCGGCGCCAGCAGGTAGTAGAGGGACACAGCGGTGATGATCGCCGGCACCGACATCGGCACGACGAACAGGGCATCGAGCCAGCCCTTGCGCGCCGACGCCATCTTGTGCACGCCCAGCGCCGCGGCGGTGCCAAGCAGGGTAGCCAGCACCGTCACGATCGCGCCAACGCGCAGGCTCGACCAGAGAGCATCGAGCCATTTGGCGTCGTCGAAGAAGCTGGCGTACCAGCGCAGCCCATACTGCGGCGGCGGGAACACCGGGAAATCGGTGGTGCCGAAGCTCATCGGGATTACGATGACGATCGGCAACACCAGGAACACGGCGCAGGCAATGCCGGCGGCCACGGCGAGCCGCCCGCCCGGGGTGCGCGCCGTGCCAGGCGTGCTGCTGCCCTTGCCGGTCGAACCGGCGATCAGCTTGTCCAGGCCGAACAGGCGATTGAAGAGCCACAGCGATGCCAGCACCGTGAGCAGCAGCACGGCGGCTAACGCCGCGGCCAGGCCCCAGTTCAGTTCCTCGGTGATGTTGTAGGAAATCAGCTCGGCCACCATGCGCTGGGCCGGGCCACCCATCAGCGAGGGCGTGATGTAGTAGCCCACCGCATTCATGAAGACGATGATGCCGCCCGCCACCACCCCGGGGCTGGTTAGCGGCAGCACCACGCGGCTGAAGATGCTCACCGAACCCGCTCCGAGACTCTGCGCGGCCTGCACCAGGGTGTGGTCCAGCGAGCGGAACGAGGCATAGAGCGGCAGCACCACAAAGGGCATCAGCACATGGGTCATGCCGATCATCACGCCGGTGAAGTTGTAGAGGAAGGCCATCGGCTGGTCCAGAATGCCGCTGCCGGTCAGGAGGGCATTGAGCGGCCCGTTCTTGCCCAGCAGCGCGATCCAGGCAGAGGTGCGCACCAGCGCGCTCGACCAGAACGGCAGCAGCACCGCGAAGAACAGCAGCTTGGCTACATTGGGCCGCACGCTGGCCATCAGGTAGGCAAGCGGGTAGCTCATCAGCACGCAGGACAGCGTCACCGCCGCGGCGATGGTGAAGGTGTTGCCCAGCACGATCCGGTAGATTGGCGTGTCGATCAGGTGGCGGTAGTTGGCCAGCGTCGCCACGCCGTCCTGATAGAAGCCTTCCTTGAGCAGGCCCGCGATGGGCCCGACAAAAAAGCACAGCAGGAAGAGCAGCAACGGCAAGCTGGCGAGCACCGCCGCGCGGCTCGGACGGCGGCGCGCCTGCCTCACGGCGGGTGCGGTCGAGGCGGGGGGAAGGGGCAGGGCGGTGCCTGTCATGATGCAGTTACCTCGCGGTGGTACGAATCAACGTGCGCGGATCTGGTTGTAGCGCTCGACGATGGCCGGCCCCTGCTTTTCCCAGAATTCGGAGTCGAGGAACAAGGCGCTTTTCAGCCGTTCGGGCGTGGAAGGCAGGCGCTGCTTGCGGGCCTCGTCGATCAGAGGAAAGGCGGCTTCGGCGGTGGGACCGTAGGCGATGTGCTTGCTGAATTCGGCCTGGTTCTTCGGCTGGATGATGTAGTTCAGCAGCTTCAGGGCTTCGTCGCGATGCGGCGCACCCTTGACCAGGGCGAAGTAGCCAACCTGCGCCACGGCGTTGCCCCAACCCATCTGGATCGGCAGCCCGGAATCGATGCCGGCCTGGAAGCGACCGTTCCAGCCCAGCGCCATGACGACCTCGCCGCTGCCTAGCGCGTTGACCGGCTCGGCGCCGTTCTTCCACCACATGGCGACGCTTGGCTTGATCTTCTCGATCTGCTTCATGGCGCGGTCCACGCCAGCAGGCGTGGCGAGCACCTTGTAGACGTCGGCGGGCGCAACACCGTCGGCGATCAGCGCGGCCTCGATGACGGTGGCCGGATCGTCCTGCAGCGTGCGCTTGCCCGGGAACTTGGCCACGTCCCAGAAATCCGCGAAGGTGGATGGCTGGAGCTTGCCGGCCGGAAATGTCTTGGACGAAAAACCCACCACGGTCGAGAAGATCTCGGACGGCACACCATAGTCGTTGCGCGCGCCGCGGATCACGTGCTTCTGATCCACCATCTCGGGCGTGATCTTTTCGAATACGCCCAGCTTGATGCCGCGCGTCAGCCGCGCGCTGTTCTCCGTCACCACATCCCAGTTCACGGTCTTGGTGTCGATCATGGCGCGGATCTTTGCGACTTGCGGATCGGTGTCTTCCGTCAGCTTGACGCCAGTGTCCTTGGCGAACGGCTTCAACCACGCCTCGCGGATCGCGCCCTGGTAGGCGCCACCCCAACTCGCGAAGTTCAGTTCCGCCGCGTGGGCTGCACCTGCCAGCAAGGCCGCGGCAGCTGCCGCGGTACTAACCATTTTCTGCAACTTGCTTGTCATGCTTTCTCCAGTTGAAACGCCCGATTTTGGGGATGCGGCCATCAGGATTCTGCTGCCCGGCAAATGGCATGCATTTTGCGTGCCAGTGGTATACCAAGCGGCGCCGGGTGGCGTTTCGGAGAATGAAAGTGCGGGAAGTCGATCTGAATTCAGACCTGGGCGAGAGCTTCGGCCCTTATGAAATAGGGGACGACAGCGCCATGCTGGCGATCGTCACGTCGGCCAACGTGGCCTGCGGCTTTCACGGTGGCGATCCCGTCGTCATGCACCAGACCGCGGCCCAGGCACTGTCGCGAGGCGTCGATGTTGGTGCGCACCCTGGCTTTAACGATCTGTACGGTTTTGGCCGGCGCAAGATCGTCGGGGACAGTCCCGGTGACATCGAGAAGATGCTGATCTACCAGATTGCCGCGCTGCAGGGGATGGCGCAGGCCGTGGGCCATCGCGTGACGCACGTCAAGCTCCATGGCGCCCTGGCCACGATGGCCTTCGAAAGCCCCGAGCTATCCGACGCACTCATCGGCGCCATGCGCGCCCTTGACCGGGATCTCGTGCTGGTCTGCACGCTGCACAATGAAACCGAGCGCGCGGCCCGCCGGGGCGGCGTGCGCATGGCCTGCGAGGTCTTTGCGGATCGTCTCTATGGCGACAACGGCTTAACGCTGCCGCGCAACCAGCCGGGCGCCGTCATCCACGACCCGGGCGTTGCGGCGGCGCGTGCCTTGCAGATGGTTCGGGAGCAGGCGATTCATACCGTTGGCGGCCGCAAGGTCGACATGCGGGTCCACACGATCTGCGTGCATGGCGACAACCCGCAGGGAGTTGCCATTGCCAGGGCGGTGCGCGCGGCGCTGGAAGGCGATGGCGTACGCATTCGTCCGCTCAGCCAGCTCGATTTCTAATCCCGATCCTGTTCGCATTCCAGCCGATTCCTAGGTCGGCCACCTATTTTTTTCCACAGCTAACGTCTCAACATTGACCCGAGGCACTATGAAATCTCAAGATGAATCTCTGGCGCGCGCCCGCGGCCTGTTCAATATCGCAGTCACGCCCTTCGCGGCGGATGGCAGCCTGGRTCTCCCCGCGCTGACGGAGAACGTCGAGCGCATGCTGGGCCTGGGCTACGACGGGCTTCTGATTGGCGGCACCTACGGCGAATTCCCGGCCATGAATACCGCCGAGCGCGCAGCGCTCTTCCGCCACGCCATGGACGTCGTAGGCGATTGCGTGCCTGTATTGCTATGCACCGCACATGCCGATGTGCGCGTGGTGAAGGAACTGACCTCGTTGGCTGGCGAACTGGGCGGATTGCCCATGTTGATGCCGCCGTTCGTGTCCGAAGTCACCGATGGCCAGATCGTGCGCTTCTTTGAGGAAGTGGCGCCGCTCTCCAGAACCGGCGTGATGATCTATAACGCGCCGGGCGTCGGTATTACGCTATCGGTGCCGCTGATCGAGCGCCTGTGCGATGTGCCCCAAGTGGTCGCACTCAAGCAGGGCGATCTCAATCCGACCACGGTCGATCAACTCGTCGGGCGCGTCAGCGGCCGCATTCGCGTACTGGCCGCATCCGATCTCGTGATGCTTGGGCCGCTGGTACTAGGGTTCGACGGTGTCAGCTCGACCAACAGTTGCGCGCTGCCTGAGTTGGTCAAGGCTACATACGATGCGGTGCGCATTGGCAACGCGACGGACGCCGGCGGCCTGCATCGTCGCTGGTACCCCATGCGGGCGGTCGCCCGCAAACTGGGCCAGCCCCAGTCCACCAAGGCTGCCATGAATCTGCGCGGCTGGCGCGGCGGTCATGTGCGGCAGCCGCTGCAGGACCTCGATGCAGCCGGGATCGAAGCCGTGAGCGAAGCTTTGCATGCCAGTGGCATGGTCACCATCTGACGACGACAGTGGCGCAGCTAGTGTATTTGGAGGTACAAAGAGATCGTTTTGCACCGCAAGCAGCTGGGCGCTTCAGTCTCGGCCATTGCGTTTGCGCACGAATGGCAAGCCGATTATCCTGGGGCCGTAATTCGAGGCTGGCGCAGAACGGTTAAGGTTGTCTAACTGAACAAATCGTGCCACGACGATTGGGGGGAGTTGCTATCATGCCGCGCATCGCGCGCGGGTGTAGCTCAACGGTAGAGCAGAAGCCTTCCAAGCTCGTGACGAGGGTTCGATTCCCTTCACCCGCTCCATCGGGCCTCTAGCTCATGCCTGGTTAGCGCAGCGGACTCATAATCCGTTGGTGCCGAGTTCGACTCACGGGAGGCCCACCAATAAGTTCAAGGGGTTACGGTATTTGCCGTAACCCCTTTTTTTTGTGTCTGGGGACTTCCTGGGGACTCTTTTTTTCGGGTCCGGCTTATGGCCGCGGCCCCTTCCACTCGCGCGCCGGCACCGGTGCAATGGCCACGCGCGTCCACTGCCGCGTATCCGCATCATCAAGCGCCAGTTCGGCCACATGAAGGTGCGCTACCGTGGCTTGATGAAGAACACGCAGCAACTGCAGACGCTGTTTGCCTTGAGCAATCTGTGGATGATGCGCCATCGACTGCAGCCGGGCGCCAAAGGATGAGTGCGCCTTCGACGATGCGAAACACGGGCAACAACGCCGGTAATGATGCCGAAGCCGGTGCCGTATTCTGGCCGAAGCACTCATCAAATTCATCTTGTCACGCTCACACTGTCAGCACGAACCTGCTGACGTCGTTTTGAACACGGAGGCCTGAGTTAGGGCCAGCGAGGAGCCAGTCGGCTCGGCTGCTAAAGGCGAGAAGCCGACACTCAACCGACCGCGCGCGATGGCAGTACCGCACCGGCACCTTGCAGTTCAGGACGCACTGAAAGCATGGCGCGCCGTGAGCTATTGTGCAGTCCCTATGAAAGGGGGGTACGACGCCGGCTGCCGATGTGCGATCCTCTTCCGGTTTCAATAATGGGCGGCGATGCCTTATCGGACGGGATCGACGCGTCGCTTACAAAAAATGGACGGAGTCAAACAGGGTCAAGGGTTCCTGCGCTGCACTCACACAGGCGCGATGGTTTCCCATGTCATTCATTGCGGTTTGAATAGCACGATGACGCTTGCAATGGAGGGCCATTGGTCCGCCGCCAAGGCGGAAATCATCGCGGAGTTCCAGGCCGCGTATCCCGATCCGTTGCCCGACCGAAGTGCGCTCAGAAATGCACTTGGTGAGTTCGGCCTCGCCGACTATCACTGGAGCTGGATAGCCAAGGCCAACCTCACGGCGTCGGATGAGTATCAGTGGTTCTACCTGTGCGCCGAGGAGAAGGTGCAAGGTGTCTGCATCATCTATCACCCTAAGCCTATTGATCCTTGTATAAATGACGACATCACCACAACTCGGCCTGCTTCCAGCACGCGGCAATGATGTTGGCGCATTGTTGTGCGCTGCGCAGCCGATTGCGGGCGGTCGTTTTGAGTTCGGTGAGCGAGTGTGGGCAGAAGTTGGCCAGGGCATGGCGCTTGAGCCAGGCCCAGAGATACTCCACTGGATTCAGGTCCGGGCTGTAGGGCGGGACCGTATCCTTGAGTTGCGGCAGACCCAGGCCGTGATCGAGGACACCGCTACGCGCCGGCGCTGGGCCTTGCCCTATGCCGCGGTCATCGCCGACGCCAACGCTGCGGCCCAATCCCCGCCACACGACCCGCCGCCACCGCCCCGTGCACAGCGTGCTGACTTCATGGTTGGTGACACGGTGGCCTTTACCGACCAGCACCTGCACGAGCGCATCGGCACCGTCGTGCGTGTCAACCAGAAGACCGCGTCCGTACAGTGCAATCTCGACGAAGGCCACTGGCGGGTCTCCTTCGCGCTCCTGCGTAAAGTGGTCGATCTGTAGCCATCATCCACGAGCAGAGGAAGGCGTCAAGTCCATTATGGATGGGTTCCGCTGACGCTTACCGTAGTCGCGAGCGTCGTGTCATCGAAGCCTCCGCAGAAGCGTCGACCATTACGGCACAAGATTAGTTGAATTCGCCCATTGCGTTACAACTTTAGTTGACGCCCCGGCCGCGATAGACACAATTTTGGCTAAAATGAATGTCGGCTTCCAGGGCTTGCGCGACAAGGGTTCGCAGGGAATCTCGCCACGCACGACGGTAGTTACAACTTTACTTGTGCAGGCGTTGAGGGTGGGCTGAAAGGCAAGCGCCTGGGCGACGCCGGCCGGTCCGAAGCATGGCAAAGACAGCGCCGGAGAGGCGCGCGGGCCAAGGAGGGACTGCTATGGACAGCGGAATGGTCAAATCGGCAAATCGGGTGTTCGATCTGCTGGAATTGTTCGAGCGGGTGCGCCGGCCCCTGCGCGTCGGCGAGATCGCCGAGCGCCTCGGCATCCCGCAGTCCAGTGTCTCAATGCTGCTCCGGACCATGGTGGCGCGCGGCTACATGGAGTTCGACGCCCAGCTTAGAACCTATTGCCCGTCGGTCCGGGTCGCGTTCCTGTGCGGATGGACCACAAGAAAACAAGGCACCGGCGCCTCGGTCCACGACGCCCTGCGCCGGCTTTCGAGCGAGACCGGCGAGACGGTGATGCTGGGCCGCCAGAGCGGCAACATGCTGCAATACCTGTCCGTCATCGAATCCAGTCATGCTTTGCGCCTTTCGGTATCGTCGGGCACCATCCGGCCGATGCATCGCACCGCGATCGGCATTATGCTGATGAGCCGGATGGAAGACGAACAGATCGGGCGGCTGCTGCGGCGCTACAACGCCGAGGTGGCCCCGGGCGAGCCGCCGGTGCGCACTGACGAGATCATGCGCGCGGTGGAGCAGGCGCGCCGCCAGGGCTACTACGAGTCGGCCAGCCTGGCATCGCCGGGGGCCGGTGTGATCGCCACGCTGGTGGCAACGCCGATACGCGGCCAGTGGCTCGGCATCGGCACCGGCGGCCCGGTTGCGCGTTTACACGCACGCCGCAAGAAGTTGCTGGCCGCCGTGCTGGCGGTAGCGCAGGACTGCTGAGCGCCGCAGCAGCGGCGCGAAATCAGCGGCCGGGTCGTTCCCTGCGCGCCCGGATGGCATCACGCCGCGCTAGCAGGCGCGTGGCCTGCGCTAGGTGCAGGCGCTCGACCATTCGCCCATCCAGGTTGATCACACCCGCCGCGGCATGCTCGGGTCGCGCGAAGGCCGCGATGATCGCCTGCGCCTCAGCGGTGGCGGCATCCGATGGCGTGAACGCCGCGTTGGCTGGATCCACCTGCGACGGGTGGATCAGCGTCTTGCCGTCAAAGCCCATCCTGCACGACTGCAGCACTTCGTTGTCGAAACCGGCGCGGTCGCCGAAGTCATTCCACACACCGTCGAGCACGTCCGTGCCATAGCGCTTTGACGCCAGCACTACCGACATCAGCCAGGGAAGCAGATACGCACGGTTGTCGCCCGGATATACGCCGGTTTCCTTGGCGAGATCGTTGGTGCCCACGACCAGGCACTCGAGCTGTACCTGCCGGCGCTGGCCGGCTTGCAGGATGCCGTCGAGGCGATGGATCGCGGAAGCCGTTTCGATCATGGCCCACAGCTTGGGGGCAGGGCCATTGGCAATGGCGCCAATCGCCTCGGCAAAGCGCTCCAGGTCTGCACCGGTGTCGACTTTCGGCAGCAGGATCGCATCCGCCCCGCAGGCGGCGGCAGCGCGCAGGTCGGCATCGAATTCGGCGGTTCCCAGGGCATTGACCCGGATCACAGTCTCATGCGTCGCAAACGGCTGCGCGGCAAAGGCGCTGGCCAGGTTGTCCCTGGCCTGGCCTTTCATGGCCGGCGCCACGGCGTCCTCCAGGTCGAACACGATGACGTCGCAGGGCAGGTTGCGGGCCTTCTCGATGGCGCGGGTATTGGTCGCGGGCACATACAGCACGGAGCGGCGGGGCGCGGTCTTGTTCATGGTCATGAGATGTAGCGTCGCCGGTGGCGACGTGGACGTGAAGCGTTGAGGGGCAGTGCGGCCATGGCGCGGCACCGTGCGCCGCGAATGGCCGTGGATGAGAGTTTCGATCCCTCACGCATCGGCTTCCATCACATATGTGATCGATGCACTGGGTCGGAATCCATCACATATGTGATGCCGGGCCCGTCGGCGTTCGCCAATACTCGGTCCAATCGACAACAACATGGCGCCGGCAACGCGGCGATGCTTCCGAGTGGAACCTGACCATACCATCGACAAGACAGCGGCCAGCGCCGGCTTCACGCGGGCGCTGGCCGGCTGGATCAGCACGGTCGACGATGCCGAGCTCGGCGCGCCGGCTTTCGCCTGGGCACGGCACGTCATGCTCGACTGGATCGCCGTTACCCTCGCCGCCGCCCCTGAGCCGCTGGTCGAAATGCTCGTGGCCGAATATGCCGGCTCGCGGGATCTGCCGTGCGCGCTGGTGGGCAGCCCGTTGCGCGCCGATCCGGCGCAGGCCGCGCTGATCAATGGCGCTGCCGGCCACGCTCTCGACTTTGACGACGTCGCCTCGGCGATGCACGGCCATCCGACCGTGCCCGTGGCACCGGCGGCACTGGCGGTGGCCCAGGCCGCCGGCGCCAGCGGCAAGGCCCTGCTGCGCGCGCTGATATTGGGGCACGAAGTCGAAACCCGGGTCGGCGAAGTGGTTGGCGCCGAGCAGTATCGCCTCGGGCTGCACCCGACCGGCACCACCGGCACGCTGGGCGCCGCCGCTGCCTGTGCGCGGCTGGGTGGACTCGACCCGGCCGGCACGGCCCACGCACTCGGGCTCGCCGCGACGCAGGCAGCCGGGCTCAAATGCATGTTCGGCACCATGGCCAAGCCGCTGCACGCAGGCAAGGCCGCCATGAATGGCGTGATGGCGGCCCGCCTGGCGGCGCGCGGGTTCACTGCCAATGCCAGCGGCATCGAGTGCGAGCAGGGCTTTGGCCGCACCCAGGCGCCCGCTGCGCCGGCGTTCCCGGCCACCTTCGAGCGCCGCGCAGGCATGGCGATCGAACGCACCCTGTTCAAGTTCCATGCGTCCTGCTACCTCACGCACTCCACCATTGAAGCCGTGCGCCAGGCTTGCCGTGAGCACCGTATCGACCTCGATGCGCTCGAGTCGATGACCATCTTCGTGTCGGGTCCGCATCGCGGCGTGTGCGATATCGCCAACCCGCAGACCGGCCTGGAGATCAAGTTCGCGATCCAGCATCTTGCGGCGCTGGCGATGGACGGCGCGCCAACTGCGTCGCTCGCCCTGTATTCGCCCGAGACCGCGCTCGCGCCGCGCTATGTCAGGGCGCGGCAGCGGATCGCCCTGCAGGTGGTGTCCGGCCCGGACCGCAACGCCGCCACGGTCGAGATCCTGACGCGCGACGGCCGCACGCTGCGCGCACAGGCCAATGTCGCGGTGCCGGCCGCGGACCTTGCCATGCAGTGGCGGCGCCTGGTCGACAAGGCGCAGGCCATCGTCGTGCCGCGCATCGGCGCGGCCAAGTTCGCGAAGCTCGTGTCGGTGGTCGACACGCTGGACCAGCTTCCTTCCGTCGAACCTTTGTTTGAGGCAATGCAATGACATCCACCCATCCCGCCATCGAGCGCGTTCCCGAGATCCCCGCCGATCCTGTCGTCGCCCGCCTGAAATCAGAAGCCTGGCTGCGCGCCCGCGGCAACCGCTACGAGGATTTCGAGCCGGGCCGGCGCTTCGACCATCACTGGGGCCGTACCGTCACCGCGTCGGACAACACCATGTTCTCGGTGCTGACGCTGCACTACAACCCGCAATACACCAACGAGGCGGTGGCACAGGCCAATGGCCATGCGGGCGTGCCGGTCAATCCGCTGCTGGTGTTCAACACCGTGTTCGGCCTGTCAGTGGAAGACCTGTCCGAGGGCGGCGGCCCCTTTCTCGGGGTCGACGAGCTGGCCTATCTGCGGCCGGTCTACCCCGGCGAGACGCTCTATGCCAGCTCCGTCGTGGTGTCGCGCAGGCCGGCCAGCAACCGCCCCGGCTACGGCATCGTCACGTGGCACACGCATGGCACCAATCAGCAGGGCGATGTAGTAATCGAGTTCAAGCGTACCAATCTGGTCAGGATGAGGGGATAAGCATGTCAGGAGACGGTCTGGGGTACATGACGGAAGCACGTTGCATGATCCGCGATGCGGCGCGCGAATTCACGATGAAAGAGGTGCTGCCGGTTGCCAACGCGCTGGACGGCCCGGATGCGGAGATCCCGATGTCGCTGCGCGACAAGATGGCCGAGATGGGCTACTTCGGCATCACGATCCCGGAGGAGTACGGCGGCCTGGGCCTTGGCATCTTCGAGTATTGCCTGATCTGCGAGCAGCTGTCGCGCGGCTGGATGTCGGTGGCGTCGATCGTGGCCCGTGCGCAGGGCGGATGGATCATGAAATCGATGCCCGAGGACATGCGGCGCGAATACCTGCCGCGCGTGGTGCGTGGCGACTTCCTCAATGCCAGCGCGCTGTCCGAGCCGGATACCGGTTCCGACCTGGCGTCGATTTCGTGCCGCGCCGTGCTGGATGGCGATGAATGGGTGCTGACCGGCAACAAGTACTGGTGCACCTTTGCCGACGGCGCCGACTACCTGATCCTGTTCGCGCGCACCTCGGCGCCACCCTCGCCCGACAAGCGTTGGGAAGGCATTTCGTGCTTCATGATCGAGAAGCAGCGGGGCGGCTTCCCCGCTGGCATGACCGGCTCGCCGATCCCCAAGATCGGGTATTTCGGCTGGAAGACCTTCGAGCTGGCGCTCGACGGCGTGCGCGTGCCGAAGCGCAACCTGATGGGTCCCGAGGGCAAGGCCTTCCTGCTGATGGCCAAGGGCCTGGAGGGCGCCCGCGCGCATACCGCCGCCCGGGCGATCGGCCTGGCGCAGGGCGCGCTGGAAGACGCGATCGGCTATTCGCTGGAGCGGCGCCAGTTCGGCATGCCGATCGCCGAATACCAGGCGATCCGCTTCAAGATCGCGACGATGGCCACCGAGATCGAGGCTGCGCGTCAACTGCTCTACTTCGTCTGCAACGAGATCGACAGCGGGCGCCGCTGCGACAAGGAGGCGTCGATGGTGAAGTACTTCGCCTCGGAGATGGCCGAGCGCGTGACCTCGTCGGCGCTGCAGATCTTCGGCGGCGCGGGCTATACCACGCTGTTCCCGGTGGAGCGCTACTGGCGCGACGCGCGCCTCACCAAGATTTTCGAAGGCACTTCCGAGATCCAGCAACGCATCATCGCCAACAGTCTGCTTGGCAAGTCCGAGGTCGAGGGCATGATCGCCAGCCGCGCGTTCGGCGGGCAGGTCCGACAGTCGAAGGAGGCGGCATGAAACTTTGCGCACTCACCAGCCCCGACGGGTACTTCGAGCACTTCGAACCGGGCATGCTGATCCGCCATGCGCGCGGCAAGACCGTGACCGAGATGGACAACGTCATGCTGACCAACATGGTCATGAATACGGCCGAAGGGCACTTCAACGAAGACGCCATGCGGCGTGCCGCCGGCGGCATCTTCGCGCAGCGCGTGGTCTTTGGCGGGATCAACCTGTCGATGGTGCTCGGGCTTGCGGCGCAGGACACTGCCGAGCATTGCCTGCGCGAACTGACGCTGAACAAGATCCGCCTGTCGCATCCGGTCTTCCACGGCGATACGCTCTACGCCTTCACCGAGGTGCTGGGCAAGGAGGACGGCGACCGCGAGGATGCCGGCGTCGTTCGCTTCCGCCACTACGGCGTGAACCAGGACGACAAGCTGTGCGTGCAGGCGGAGCGCACCGCGCTGATCAAGCGCGAGAGCCACTGGGGCGGGCGATGAGCTCAGAGGGGCGCATGGATGGCCATGCAGATGGCCGCCCCAAGGGCGCGCTCGACGGCATGGTGGTACTCGACCTGACCCAGATGCTGGCCGGCCCTTATTGCTCGATGATGCTCGCCGACCAGGGCGCGCGTGTGATCAAGATCGAGCCGCCCGGGGGCGACCAGACCCGACGCAACGGCCCGCATCTCGAGGGCGCGTTGCGGATGGAGTCCGGCGGTTTTGGCGGCTACTTCGGCTCGATCAACCGCAACAAGGAATCGCTGGTGCTGGACCTGAAGCAGTCCGCCGGGCGCGAGACCCTGCTGCGGCTCGTGCGCAGCGCCGACGTGCTGGTCGAGAACTACCGCGCCAGCGTAATGGAGCGCTTCGGGCTGGGCTATGAACGGCTCGCCGAGGAGAACCCCAGGCTGGTATATGCGGCGCTGCGCGGCTTCGGCGACCCGCGCAGCGGCGAGAGCGCCTACGCGGGCTGGCCCGCCTACGATCCCGTCGCGCAGGCAATGGGCGGCATCATGGGGATAACCGGCCCGCAGCGCGGCGGCGCGCCGACCAAGATTGGCCCGGGCGTTGGTGACATCGTGCCGGCCATGTTCCTGGCCTACGGCATCGCGGCGGCGTGCTGGCACGCCCAGCGCACCGGCCGCGGCCAGTTCGTGGATGTGGCCATGGTCGATGCCGTGCTCGCCGTATGCGAGCGCATGGTGTTCCAGTACAGCGCCTCGGCGCAGGCGCCGGGACCCGAGGGCAACGGCCATCCGCTGCTCTGCCCGTTCGGGCTCTTTCCGGCCAGTGACGGCTTTATCAGCCTTGGGGTGCCAAACGACCGCTTCTGGCGGCTGCTGGTGAAGCGGATGGGCAATCCGCCATGGGCCGGCGATGCGCGCTTTGCCACCAACGAATTGCGCGTGCGGCACCGGGCCGAGGTGGAGCAGGCGGTCGCCGCCTGGACGGTGCGCCATACCAAGCGCGCGCTTGCCGAGATGCTGGGCGGTGAGGTGCCGTTCGGCCCGGTGTTCGATGCCGCAGACATCTTCGACGATCCGCATTTCCGCATCCGCGGGATGCTGGTCGAAGCCGAGCAGCCCGGCGCGGCGCGCGGGCTGACCATCGCCGGCAGTCCGGTGCGCATGAGCGCCACGCCCGGAGGCGTACGGCATCGGGCCCCCATGACCGGCGAGCACACCGACCGCACCCTGGCCGACCTCGGCTTCGATGCCGGCGAGATCGCCGCGCTGCGCGCGGACGGCGTGGTGCAGTAGGCGCGGTGGGGCCACGCCGGGACGACCACAGACAACACTAGTACAACAAGTAGGAGACAACATCATGCAGGAAAAAACCAAGCGGCTGCGCCGCTGCCAGCTGTCCGTGCCGGGCTCGAGCGAGAAGATGATGGCCAAGGCCGCGGGTATGGGCGTGGACTTCGTCTTCCTTGACCTGGAAGACGCGGTGGCACCCAGCGAAAAGCGCCCGGCACGGCGCAAGATCGTCGACGCCCTCAATGGGCTGGACTGGGGACGCACCACGCGCTGCGTGCGCATCAACGACCTGACCACCGAGTATGCCTACGAGGACATCATCGAAGTGGTGGAGGGTGTAGGCCGCAATCTCGATGTCATCATGCTGCCGAAGGCCATGTCGGCGGCGGATGTGCAATTTGTCGACAAGCTGTTGTCGATGATGGAGAAGAAGCTTGGCCTGCGCCACCGCATCGGCATCGACGTGCTGATCGAAGAGGTGGAGGCAATGATGAACGTCGAGGCCATTGCCGCGTCGACGCCGCGGCTGGAATGCCTGATCTTCGGCATGGGCGACTACTCGGCCAGCCAGGGCGTGTCCATGCGCGACATTGGCGGCAGCGGCGGCTATCCGGGCGACATCTGGCACTACCAGCGCCAGCGGCTGACGATTGCCGCGCGCGCGCACCGGCTCGACGCCGTCGATGGCCCGTTTGCGGATTTCCGCAGCCCCGACGCATTCCGCGAGGAAGCGCGCCGCGCCATGATCCTCGGCATGGTGGGCAAGTGGGCCATCCATCCGTCGCAAGTCGAACTCGCCCAGGACGTCTTCTCGCCGGCCGCCGCCGACGTGGCGCGCGCCCGCGACATGATCCGCGCCTATGACGAAGCCCTGTCGCAAGGACTGGGCGCAGTCCAGTACGGGGGCAAGATGATCGACGTCGCTTCGGTCCGCATCGTCAGGAACCTGGTGCAGCGGGCCGACCTGATCGGCATGTAGCGGCATGCCATTCCTGCCGGCCGTGCGTCATCGCCACGGCTAACCCGTGCGCCCGTGAGCCGTCGTGGGCGCAGGCTTGATGTATTCGGGAGTAGACCCATGCGTTCCATTGTTCGTCCGGGCAACGACTTGCCCGCCGATACCGTAGACTTTCGCCGGCGCACGCTGCTGGGCGCAGCGGCCGGAGCGGCCGCGTTGCCCTGGCTGCTGCCTCGCTCCGCGCTGGCCGCCGACTGGCCCTCGCGCCCCATCCGGATCATCGCCGCGCAAGCGCCGGGCTCATCCAACGACAGCTCCGCGCGCGCGTTCGCCGAGTTCTTTTCCAACAAGCTGAAGGTGCCGGTGGTGGTGGAAAACAAGCCGGGCGGCATCGGCATGATCGCCGCGGAAGCCGTGGCGCGCTCCAAGCCCGACGGCTACACGCTGCTTTGCACCTTGCACAGCCAGCTCGCCCAGGCGCCGGTGTTGCTGAAGAAGCCGCCGATTGATCCCTCACGCGACCTCACGCCGGTGGCGTCCATCAGTACCGGCGTTGGCGTGATGGTGGCGACCAAGGGGCTGCAGGCCAACACGTTCAAGGAGTTGATCGCGCTGGCGCACAAGCGGCCCATCAGCGTGGGCAACTACGGCATCGGCTCGGGCTGGCAGTTGATGGTGGCGCAGCTGAGAAAGCTGACCGGGGCCCAGTTCGATGTCATCAACTACAAGGGCACCGGCGCCATGGTCGGCGACCTGATGGCCGGCCATATCGATATCGGCGCGGGGTCGCTGCTGGGGATGTCGGGCGGGCTGTCTACCGGCGCGTTCAAGCCGCTGCTGGTGATCTCAGGGCCGCGCTCCCCGAAGCTGCCCGGCGTGCCGACCTGGCTGGACGAAGGCATATCCGATCCGATCTTCAGCAACCTGGCCGAATGCAATATGCTGCTGGGCCCCGCCGGGTTGTCTGCCGAGATCGTCAACAGCCTGGCGACGCTGGTGCGGCAGTCGGTCACCGAGTCGGAAGCCGTCAGGAACGTGCGGGAGCAGCTTRGCAGCCAGGACACGCCCTTGACCGGCGAGGCCCTGCAGCAGTTCATCGCACGTACCTGGCCGACCTACCAGGCCATGACCAGGACGGTAGGGCTCAAAATGGAATGATGGCCGCGCTGGAACCGGGCGCGCTCATGGCGCGTACCGGTCCTTCGTTTGTTCAGCTGCAGTGCGTCCTTGCCTTCCTTGGCCGCCCAAGGCTCCAGCGCCTTGCTGTTGCCGGAAGCCGTCAAGAATCCCGGGACGGTCTCTGCCAGGGCCAAGACACGAGAGCGCGCCAAAGCGGGGGCTGAGATCAGTCTTCACGCTAGAGCATAATGAGCCACCTACAATGTGTGCATGTCCTTCGATCCTCAACCGGCGATCTCCGTCCTCCAGTTGCGAATCAGCGTGCGAGGCTTGAGCCCGCCGGCTTGGCGGCGCGTCCTCGTTCCCGAGCACTTGATGCTCGCGCAATTGCACAAGGTCATCCAGGTAGTCATGGGGTGGACGGACGAACACCTGCACCAGTTCACCATTCGTGGCAGGCGTTACGGCGAAGCCCACGACGGCGTCCTGCAATTCTCCACGGTGGCAAACGAGCTAACGCTGGCCGCGTTTAGTCTGCGCGAACACGAAGGCTTCATCTACGTGTACGACTTCAACGCATGGTGGCGCCACGATGTACGGGTGGAGCGGCGCATGCTGCGGCCGCGTCCTTGCCGGCTGCCACGTTGCGTGGCCGGTTGCGGGCCTTGCCCGCCAGAGGACATTGGCGGGATCGACCAGTATCTGGAGAGCAGGGGCGAACGGAGTGAGTATGAGTTCCTCGATTGGCTCGAGTCGCTGCGCGAGGGACCAATTGTGCTGGACGACCTGCGGGATGAGGTCGACCAATGGCTGGTTTGGCTGGATCGGCGCTTCGACCGTCGGACCGCCAATGAACGTTTGCCACAGATCCTGGCATAGACTGCCTGCCCAGACATGCGCGGGAGGCCGTCATGCGGATCAGCTTGCAAGTCGTAGTGGAAACCGAGGGTGACACGCCTGCCACCATCACCGAGATTGCGCGGCTCGAGCGAGACGACCTCGATGCCGGCTCGCTGGGACTGCACCTGGCGGAAGCCAAGTCATTGCTGAGCCGGCTACAGCGCACAATGATCGAGGCGCAGGTTGCCGAGGCGATCGCCCGGACCAGCGTTTGCCCTGCGTGCGGTGCACAGCTGGCTTGCAAGGGTCACCATCGCCTGGTCTTCCGCTCGACATTCGGGCGGATGTCGATCGACAGTCCCAGATTGTATTCATGCCGACGATGCACGGGCGGAGCACAGACCTTCAGTCCGCTCGCCCTCTGTTTGCCCGAGCGGGTCAGTCCAGAGCTGCAGTATCTCGAGGTCAAGTTTGCAGCGCTGATGTCTTATGGCCTGACAGTCAACGTCCTGCGGGAAGTGTTGCCGCTCGATCATGTGCTGGCGGCCAGTTCGATTCGGCGCCAGGTCACCGCGCTCGGTCGCCGGCTGGAAGTGGAACAGGCCACCGATGCCCGGCAGCAGGCGGAGATGGCGGCGAGCGTCGGTTCGCCCGATATCCCTGAGCCCAGTCCGGTCCGCGCGGTTGGCATTGACGGGGGCTACCTTCGGCTGGTGGGACACAGGCGTCGCCAGGACGGTTGGTTTGAAGTGAATGTCGGCAAGTCAATGCGGGATCAGGATACCGGCCATAGTTTTGCCTACGTGCACAAGCTGGAGCACCGGCCGGCCGATCGTATGATGAATTTTCTGCTACGGGAAGGTGTGCAACCCAGTCAACCGGTCACCTTCCTGTCGGACGGAGGCGATACCGTACGGTTTGCACAGCTTGGCTTTGGTGACCGCGGTGAGTACGTCCTCGATTGGTTCCACATCGCCATGCGGGTACAGAACCTCGAACAGATGATCAAGGGCCGGCCGGCGCACCGCGACGGTCCGAGCAATGCAGCAATGATCAAGGCGCTGCATGGCGCCAAGTGGCACCTATGGCACGGCTGCCCCTATCCAGCGTTGCGCCGACTGGAAAGCCTGGGCTGGGATATGGATGCCAAGGCTAGTCCCGAGGAGGCCAAGCTCCTCGGCAAGCTCGAGGAATTTATCGGCTACCTSGACAACAACCGGCACTTCATCGTGAACTACGGTGACYGYTATCGGCATGGRGAGCCSATTGCATCRGGKTTYGTCGAGTCWGCCGTCAACCAGGTGGTCAGCARGCGGTTCGTCAARCGRCAGCAGATGGCCTGGCGRCCSMGGCAYGCGCACAACCTMCTRCAAATCCGRACGGCCGTGCTCAATRACCAGYTCCGRTCKCACGTTGAACGATGGTATCCCTCCATCGCCAGAGCAGAAAACCACCGCAGTGCCGCTTAGTCAGCCCCCGCTTTGGCGCGGTCTCAGCGGGTTGCGTTACACCAGCGATCCGCCGGACCAATGTTGAGGCCTAACGGTCTTTGAGACGACAACGCAGGATCCTGCTCCGCAGCTTCCTCAAATCTGTGCACCTAGAATGATGTCGGAATCAGTTGGCTACCCGGACTTGGCCCTGGCTCTACCGGTTTGCCTGGCTGGCGAAAACGCTTGCCCTCCGGAAGACGTTGGCGGGCCACACGGATATGCGGAATTCCTTGCAGCGCTTCGGGACAAGACCCACGAACAGCACAATGACTTCCGGTCGTGGGTTGGCGGCGTATTCGACCCAGTTGGCTTTGATGTGAATGCGGTCCATGCGAGGCTGCGGGCGATTCGGTGACGCCTGCTGGCCTTTTGTGTCAGATGAGACCGCGCCAAAGTGTGGGGCTACGGTCAGTCTTACCTCAGAGGATAATGAGACACCTACAGTGTGTTCACGTCCCTCCCCCGCAAGCGATCTCCGTTTTCCAGTTGCGAATCCACCTGCGGGGATTGACTCCGCCGCTTTGGCGACGCGTCCATTCCTTGAGCGGTGGGAGACGAACTGGAGAATCCGGATGGCCCATGCCGCATGGCGTCGTGGTTTCGGCCACCGCGTTTCACATGGTTCCGTTACGAGCCCCAAAGGCGTTGTGCCCCCAAAAGCACAAAATGGCAGTGCTTGTGCGCAAGATGCCTTGCACGCCTAGCCGAAATTCGCTCGCCCATTTGCGCCAAGTCCTCGCATTCGGGAGATAGGCGCGGCCAGGACTCCTTCAAGAGGAAATTGAATGCCGCCCCCTTGAAAACCGGCGACAGATTGCCTAATTTAATTTCGCCCAGGCAGCCGCGATGTTGCGCGCTGCGTGTTTCTGTTTGTTTGCCAGCAGTTTGGCAGGCGAGTGGGAGCGCATAGGCCCGTTCGCCTCCTTGCTGCATCAAAGGAGGATACGATCATGAGTGATCTCTTTTTCGGGACCGACCTCTTCAGCGAGTTCGACCGCCTGCAGCGCCAGATGGCGAGCTTGTTCGGCGGTTTCCCGTCCAGCATCCGCTCCGAGCGATCCGGCGCGTTCCCTGCCGTCAACGTTGGCACCACGGAAGATTCGATCGAAATCGTCGCATTCGCTCCTGGCATCAAGCAAGACAAGCTTGAGGTGTCGATCGACAAGGGCTTGCTGACGATCAGCGGCGAACGCGAAGCCGCGCACTCGGAAAATGACGCCGAGGTACGGCCGTACGCGCAGGAGCGATTCGTCGGCCCCTTCCGGCGCATCGTCGAACTGCCGCAGAATGCTGACCCCGACAAGGTACAGGCGCACTACGCCAACGGCTGCCTGTCGATCAGCATCGGCAAGCACGAATCCTCGAAGCCTCGGTCGGTCACTGTCCAGTAACGTGAGGAGAATGCCATGAGCGACACTACCCAAGTGGTTGAGCGCGGCCAAGGCGCGGTGGCGCAACGCCAGGAAGAGAGGCCAACGCGCAAGATCACGCTGCTTCCCGCCGTTGACATCTTCGAGGACAGCAACGGCGTCACCCTTTGGGCGGATCTGCCGGGGGTCACCAAGGACAGACTCAATGTGAGTGTCCATGATGGCACCCTGAACATCGAGGCAGAAGCCGTGGTGCCGACCCCGGCCAACCTGCGAGTGCAACACGCGGAAATTCGCGAGCCGCACTTCGCCCGCGCGTTCGCCCTGAGTCCAGAGTTCGATACGTCGAAGATAGACGCGCACTTGCAGGATGGCGTGTTGAAGCTGACGATCCCGCGCCGAGACGAGGCACGGCCACGTCGCATCGCGGTTAGCGTCGGGTGAGATCTGTCGTGCCATTCACGGGGTCGAAACGGCAGGGTGGCGTCCGGGTGGGCGCCACCGTCGGCCCTTAGAAGACGCGGATGACCGTATCGGCGGCCTCACCACCAGGGTTGGGTCTTGCGGCGTCGCCGGTGGCCGGGCGCGACCGGTCGTTGCCGGCGGTCATTCGTACCCATCAACTGAGCATTCGGCAGGAGGGTAAGATGAAAACGGAACTGGGCAAATGGAACCCCTTCAAGTTCCTGCGGAAGACGACAAGTGACAAACAACCAATGGGGGATGCGTCCAACGTGCCCGCGCCGAGGCACGGCACGCCCGACTGGGCTGACGTTGCGCGACTGTTTTCTAGCGATCCCTGGCGAGCGATGGGAGAATTCCTGCACGAACCGTTCGCGAGCTTCGGTGGTTTGGATCAATGGTTCGGCGACTTTAGTTCGTCTCGCTTCCAACCTCGGATCGATGTGGTCGACGATGGCACTGCCCTGAGAATCACAGCTGAGTTGCCGGGCATGGACCGCGAAGACCTCCAGACCACCATCGAGGATGGCGCGCTGGTGTTGCGGGGCGAGAAGAAGCAGGACATTCGGAGCGAAGAAAACGGCTGCTACCGCCTGGAGCGAGCGTACGGCGCATTCATGCGCAGTATTCCTCTGCCGGATGGTGTCGACGTGGATCACGTTGATGCGAAATTCGAAAAAGGACTGTTGACACTACGCCTCCCCAAGACCGGGTCGTCGCGCTCTGCCGTAAGGACGATCGAAGTGAAGTGAGCTGATGTCTGCAATCCTGAGGAATCGTATGCATTTGCGCGAAGCGTGCTCCACGCAGGCGGGCAATCCTGGCGGCCGCGGAAGGAGGCGGCTGACGCGGAACGCCAGAGGCGGGCGCAGCCCCTTTGGCGCGCGCGGTGCTTGGGGCTGCACGCTACGGGCTTCCAATGGGGCTCATTGCAGCGGCGAAGCAAGGCGCGACTTTGCGTTCTTGAAATCGCCGGACTCGCCCCTATTTTGGCGGCAATGTACTGTCGGATGGAGACTTCCATGGAGTTCGATTCTGAGTGGCTGACGCTGGGCAAGCATCGGGTACAGCTCAAGTGCGCGCGCGGCTTCCCTACCGAGCGAACGCGGAGTGTGGCGGAGCTGGCCAAAATGGCCATTGAGAACAACCTGAGCGCGGGGGCCCGCTTGGTCGAGGTCACCGCAGAAGGCGAGAAGGCCTATGTGATCAGTGTCGGCACGACCTTCGCGAAAGACAGGGAGGCGGCGCCCCACCTGGAAGTGGCATTGGCCACAATGTTCGGCTTAGCGCCCGAGCAGGTCAACATAGACGTCGTCGTGGTAAGTCAAACGGAGGTGGATATGCACTTTGGCGTGTATGAGCGGATGCTGGCCGAAAAGCTTGGCGCCGTGCCACCCATTCAGTGAAGCGCCAGAATCGGGTTTCTGGGCCAGTGACGCTTGTGCCGCGAATCCAGGCATCGGCGTTAAGGCCTTCAAGCACGAACAGTGTCAGGACTGGTCGGCCCGTCAAGCTCATGATCACAGTGATTGGATGAGGAGCAAGGCTATGAACATCCGTCCACTACACGATCGCGTCATCGTCAGACGTCCTGACGCAGAACACAAGACGGCCGGCGGCATTGTCATCCCCTAAACTGCCGCCGAAATGCCGGACCAGGGCGAAGTCCTGGCCATCGGTCCCGGCAAGCGCCTGGGCGATGGCCGTGTCTGCGCGCCTAGCGTGAAGATCGGCGAGCGCGTGCTATTTGTGGTAATCGTCCTTTTCCTGCAGATTGATACGGTTATAGTCAGCCCCGAGGGGGTGGGTTGCAGCCCATTCGCCTGACCTTATTGCGGCCGTCCGAGCACTTGTCGTACAGTTTTGTCCCGAACGACACCCAGAAAGTGCAGATATAGGCATTTGCGTATCGCTACGTTGGCAAGATGCGCCGCGGTCGGCCTACAGCTCGTTTGCCTCCGGGCCTTCGGTCGGCCGTTGGACCGGTTTGCTGCCGTTCCGCGCAATCTCCTTCAGTACGTGTGCGAAGCTTTCTCCGCGCCGTTGCTGTCGATCGCCAGCCTGAAGACGCTGTACCAACGACGCCCGACGTTGTACGAGCATCAGCAATGGGTCAAGGAATCACCAGCCAGGCCGCTTTGCTGGAAATGCTCCGCGTGCAAGCCGCCGCAGCGGCACACGTGGATGAACTTGTCACCACCGCTCAGCGATGGCTCTACGATCGGTGCCGCCTCATTCCCGGCCAACGCCAGATCAGCGACATGGCACGGCATGCATTTTCCGCCTACAAGGCGCAAATGCTCGCAGCGGTCAACCGCGCAGTGCCGGCGGCCACGCTGCAGCACTGCATGGAATCTGTCCGCAGTCCACGGGCTGACGGCTCTGCAACGCACCTCGAGTGGATCAAGGCGCCTTCCAGGGTGGAATTTTGCCACCGTCCTCGGCTAGGCTGGCTGGCCCTTCAGAGATTGCCGAGATCCTGTATGGCTACCGTCGAGCGTACCGCCTACGCTGGCCCTCTCACCATTAAGCTAGACCTGTCTGCTTTTCACATTCTGAGGAGAAGTATGCGCAGCACTGAGCACCCAGCAGCCAAGGACGCGGCGGCGCAAAGCTTGATCCAACGGTTGCTTTCTTGGCTTTGTATCACTGTGCTTATGTTTCCCGGGGCGTTGTTGCATTAATCGAATCTGAAGACAAAATGGCCCCTGTGGTCCGAAAATCAGGCAATGCGGACGGACTGCGGGCGTGCGAGAGCCGCCATGCGGTTTATATGAACGCCTCCCGTTTGCGAAGGGTTTTATATGAACGCCTCCCGTTTGCGAAGGGTTTTCGTGTGTTTTGACAGACAGGATGGGTGCAGCTTTATATCCGGCCTTGTTGCAGCCTGATACACTGCGGGCCCCTATGAAATCCGCTGACCCGCGCCTCATTTGAGCAGCGAGCTCGAAGCTCTTAACCGCATTCAGGTTTAGCGAGTCCCGGTCCTACCTGTTTTGTCATCACACTCGATTGCCTGCGCAACCTTTGACGTGTCATCCTGAGTAAAATTGATCTCCTACGCACCGCTACCGTTCATGCTGGTTTCACGCTCACATGACCTCTTTCATACGGACGGTCGTGGACCAGGATCGCCCATATGATCCTCGCCATCTTGTTGGCGAGCGCCACGGTCACCACGTTCGGCGGCCTGCGCTTGCTGATCTGCTCGACCCATGGCCCGGGTTCCTTCGCGTGAGTCAGCACGCTGCGCGCGCCATGAATCAGCAGTGTGCGTAAGTACGTGTCGCCCCGCTTGCTGATACCCAGCAGCGTCACCTTGCCGCCGGAGCCGGTTTGCTTCGGAACCAGGCCGATCCAGGCGGCGAACTCCCGGCCCGACCTGAACGCCGTCGCATCACCAATTGTTGCGACGGCCGCTGTTGCCGTCAGCACGCCAACGCCGGGAATCCCGGTAATCGCCTTGACTGCCTTGTCCTCCTGCATCCATTGACGCAGCCGCCGCTCGATCTCAGCGATCTGTTCGTCCAGCTTCGTCAACCCGCTCCACTGCTCGCGTAGCGTGTCGATCAGCACCTTCGGCAGGCGATCTGCGACTCGTGCGAGAACGGCCGGTATCGCTTTGTCCAGAGTGGCCCGGCCCTTGCCCATCACTTCACCATACTCGGTCAGCAGGCCGCGCAGACTGTTGATCTGCATCGTGCGAAACTTCACCAGTTGCTGCCGCATTCGGTGCAGCGCCAGCACCGCTTGCTGCGCTTCGGTCTTCACCGCCACCGCCTTGCTGGGTTGCTGCACCGCCAGCCAGATCGCCCGGGCATCAGCCGCGTCGTTTTTGTTGCGGATATTGAACGCCTTGGCGAACTCCGCCGGCATCAGCTTCACCTGATGCCCCATCCTTGTCAGTGCTCGCGCCCAATGTTGGGCGCCGCCGCAAGCTTCCATGCCGATCAGGCAAGGCTCGCGGTTCGCGAAATGCGCCAGAAAGGCCGCTCGCTTGATTGGCTTGTTCACGATTTCACCCGTTTCCGCATCCACATAGCGCAGTTGAAAGACGGCCTTTGCAATGTCGATCCCAACTGGCGTAAGCTTCATTTCGGACCCTCCGGTTTGCCTGTGAAGACCTTTATGATCCTCCATCTTGCCGCTCTGATGCCGCAGGCCCGTGAGGGTCAGTCCTTTGTCACTCCCACCGCTCACGGGGGAGGCGTTCATATCATTTGAGCACGCCTACGCGGATCGCCACCTCGGTTGCTTGCGAGCCGATACCGCGCGCCCACAGGCGATTGCCCGTGAGCGTTTTGAGCCGATACATCAGGTTCTCGACCAGCGAGCGGCGGTGGTAGCCGCAGGCCTTCTTCCATTCCCCTCGCCCGTTTCGCGAAATGGCGTCAATGGCTTCATTGCGCCACTGCGCGCCAGGCGTTCTCTCAGACCAAGGCGCAGCCCCTTCGCGCGGAGGGATCGACGGTTGCGCGCCGCGGGCCTCGATTTGAGCTTGGCACTGCCTCGTGTCATACGCGCCGTCACCGCCGACGGTTCCGATGGGCACGTCTGCGGGGATCTGATCGAGCAGATCGGGCAACACGTCGGCATCGGGAACATCCTGGTGAGTCATCAGTGCCGCGCATACCTGGCCGGTCTTCGCGTCCAGAGCCAGATGCACCTTGCGCCAGGTGCGCCGCTTCGAATAGCCGTGTTTGCGCACTTTCCATTTGCCTTCGCCATACAGCTTCACGCCGGTGCCGTCCACCAGCAAGTGCATCGGCTCGCCGGTGTGCGAGGCGGGCAACTTCACCTCAAGCTCCTGCGCGCGGCGGCTCAACGTCGTGTAGTTGGGTACCGGCAGGTCGGGAAAAGCGAGCTCGCGCAGGCTACGCGCGAAGCCCTGAAGGGCCCGCAGAGGCAAATGGAAGACTTGCTTGATCCCGAGCAGCATCTGAATCGCTGCGTCCGGGTAGACGTGCGGCCGCCCCCGCCTGGGCGCTCCGCCCTGGGGCGCCGTGTTCAGTACGCTCTGGTCAATCCACATCGTCACGTCGCCCCTGGCAATCAAGCCAGCGTTGTACTGCGCCCAGTTCCTGACGCGATAGACGCCTTTGGGCTCGCTTCGCTTGTGTACATCCTTGCGCATCTTCTCGGGAAAAAATCGAGAATCTACGCAAGTCGGCGAAGAGTTAACAGAGGTACCACCCCGGCTGTTGCGCGTAAACGTCAGCCCGCGCGGCAGCCGGATTTATGCAACAACACCTTTCCCGGTGTGGCGCTAGGGATGGACTTCAAGATCTACTTCCAACCACAATTTAAATTGAAAATAGTTATCGGGGTGGGGAGGATTCAAGAAGGTGATGCAAACAAGTTTCTGTCGTTCGAAAAAATGGCTGACCGTGATGACGAACGATTCGTTATCCTTGTTCTAAGCAGCCGAGGAGGAAATGTTGAGGCCGCTTTCCGAGTCGTCGATGCATTGGATAAGGTACCGCTTTCCGAGTCGTCGATGCATTGGATAAGGTA
>NZ_JBFTNE010000054.1:0-53560 GCF_056397325.1 Cupriavidus sp. 05N39 | reverse complement strand
GGCAAAGAGGTGTACATGGCGGTGTATGACCAGCTAGGCGCCGTAGCTTGCCGGATTTTGGTTCCGGGCTATTCGGAAGTCTATCCTGTAGAAGATTTGATCTGGGATAACACCAACAAGGCACTGTCGTTCCGCGCAGATATCTTGAACTTGCATTGCCTGGACGACGCAAGCCTGGAGGCCCTGCTTGAGCGTCTGGATAACAGTGAGCTCGATGAATACGCCGACATCGCCACGCTGATCGGCATCGAATTTGACGAGAATACGGATTGGGGGCAGCTGACAGTTTTGGAGTTGAAGCTGCTCATTCATCTCGCCTTGCAGCAATTTGAAGCGGCGCACGAGCTGGTGGGCGCCTTCTTGCAGTACAACGACAACACGGTCGAGCGCGGACTGTTTTACCAGGCATTGAATGTGGTGCTGGAGGTGCTGTTGGATGACGACCTGAACCTGGACGACTACGCGGTCAACTTCCGTCGGATGTATGGCAATGCGCGGATGGACGCAGTGCTGGGTTCAGTGGACGGCAGCGTGCGTTTCTTTGGTTTGACGCCAACCAGCATGAAATTGGAGGGGCTCGACAGGCACCACCGCTTGATTGACAGCTACAAAAAATTGCACTCGGCGCGGGCAAATGTGGCGGCTACAGCCAGTTAGGGCTAAGGGTCAAGAAGGCGGTGAAGGCCGCCATCGGGAAGCACTCGCCTTTAGTGTCCGCTTTCGAGAAAGCTCAAAGCCCGCTCAGGGTCGAGGCCGTCTGGAAACGTCTCTCGAATCGCACCGATGCGCGTCCCCTCCGGGGCGTAGACTTCTTGTCGAGCGTCTTTAGACATGACGTGGCTTGTTGACAAAAGCTTCCGTCTTCGGCAACATTCGCCGCTCAGGGGGGCAAGGCAGCAACGGGTCTTGGTTCCCTACAGAAACACGCAAAATCTTTGGCGAATTAGCTCAGTCGGTTAGAGCGACGGAATCATAATCCGCAGGTCCGGGGTTCGAATCCCTGATTCGCCACCATATTCGTTGGCGCCTGGCAACGGGCCACAACAAAAACCCCTCCCGATCGCAAGATCGGGAGGGGTTTTGCTTTTGGGCGCTCGAAACACGCGATTCGGCGGCATGTTGAAAATGCCAGCCAGATCGGACCACTGCCGAAATGTCCCATGTCGGCATGAAGCGCCAGACGGCAGGCGTCAGCACGCATCACCATGGAAGAGCGGGCGCCGAACAGTCCCACGAGCAGGATCGGCGTGAGCGTGCATCAGTCTCTCGTGTGACGCCCGAGGTTTATGGACAAATGAATGCCGCCGCGAGATACAGCAAAAGCGCTATCAGCACCACCGCGGTAAAGCCAAGATGGATTGCTAACAGCGTGGCCAGGACTGCAGCCACCACCGAAGCACAGGCGTTGATGCCCCAGGCCCATGGCACGAGCGGTTCAACGCGGGAGGCAACGCGCCCGAGTCCCAGCGGAAACGGCATTCCCATCGCGAACGCGAGCGGCGCGACCAGCAATGCGGAGATGGCGATCCTGGCCGGGTCCGGGAGGGAAATCAGCAGCCGAAACAAGGTTGGCAGGATCGCCAGGTAGAGCAGCGAGATAAGACAGATCGCGCAAACGACCCACCCGAGCGGGTACCACCGCCCCGTCCTCCGGCCCGGATCCGGCGTGGGGCCGCGTGAAGGCGGGCCACCCGCTTGCAGGCGCTGTGAGTATCGGCTTCCCAGTCCGGCAAACGACAGGAAGGCGCATAACACCACCGCCACCGTATAGAGCGGGTGACTCAAAAACAGGATGAACTTCTGAATAAACGCGATCTCGACGAACATGAAGGCGGCGCCGACCGCCAGGAAGTAGAGCACGACGCGCCGGCCCGACAGGCCCTTTGCTTCTGTGCCATCGCCGGCAAGGGATGTCGCCGGCGGCGACGGCTCATGAACCAGCCCGGGACGGCGTCTTATCACCCAGAGCGGAAGGACGATCAATACCAGGGTTGCGAGTACGGCCTGAAGCAGCGTCGCGACCAGCACGGGATAGCCCCACTCCAGCAATGGCAGGCTTCCTTGCGCCTTCAGGGCGAGGAGTTCGGGTAGCGAGCGCCATTTGAAGAAGTGGAAGAAGTACGGCTTATCGTCGGTGGCGGGCCGGACATCGAACTTGTAGCGCGCCCAGAATCCGTCGCGATCGGTGCCCTGCAAGGCTTGCGCCGCGTCGAAGAAATACGGTTCCTCGAGCAGGTTGTACTGGTTTGCCTCCGCGGCCGCCATGCCGGAGTAGTAGTCGACGTCGAACGAACGGGCACGGCAGAATTCGTGCAACGCGGCGATTTCCGCACCGCTGATGTCCCCGTTCTTGACCACCAGCGTTGCCGTCTTCCAGCCACGAATCAGCGCGAGCCGGCGCGACGGCTGCGACACGCCGTTGCGTTCCATCGCGATCAGCGCGGTGCCGAATAATTTGGGGATATCGCGCGGCGGTAGCGTGACCCAGCGCGTGATTGCCAGCAGGCCACCGGGATTGAGATGGCGGAGGTAGTCCTGGAACGCTTCCACCGTGTACAGATAGCTCTCGGAAAGCGCGTAGAGGCCGGCCGACGAGGCGCCAAACGAATCCAGCAGCGCGACCTGGATAAGGTCGTAGTGTTCGCCGCGACCAGCCATGAAGCCGCGCGCTTCGCCCACGAAGACACGGACGTTGGGCGCGCTGTAGGGCTTGCCGGAGAAGCCGGCAAAGCGGTCCTGCACCAGGTCGATCACCTGCGGATTCAACTCTACCGCGTCGATGGCGCCCGCCTGGTGGTAAATCGCCTGCAACACATCGGCCCCGGCGCCGCTTCCAAGTATCAGGACCCGGGGGCGCTCCAGCAGGTGATAGGGAAGCGCGGAGGTGAGGTAGTCCAGATAGCCAAGTGGCTTTCGCCGCCCGTCATAGCGATTGAGCGCGGAGAGCCCGTCACCATCCGTAAACACGCCCAGCTGTGGCGGCGGTTCCAGGGCCGCGTTGAGGCTCAGCCCGGGTGCATGCCGGAAAGGGATCGAAGCGTTTTCCACCACCGTGATGAGACCCAATGGGCTTGAGCTTTCGGCGGCCACCCGTGCGCCCTTGATGCGCAGGGTCTGACTCAATTCCTTGTAGTCGGAGGGCCGCAGTGCGATCCAGTCGCCTGGCAGGCTAGCCGGCACAATGACCGCTGCGGCCACAAGCAGTACCGGCAACCAGCGCCGATGCCAATGGCACTCGATGCTTGCCAGCGCGGCCGCCGCCAGACCCGCGCTGCCCACAAGGCGGAGCGCATTCACAGGCGTCAAGCCAAATAGGGCAACGATGATGGCAATGCAGCCTATCCCGGCTCCCAGAATGTCAAAGCTGTAGATGCGGTGGACCTGATGATGGAACCGCGTGAAGGTGAGACAGACACACGTCGCAGCGCAGAAAAAGGGAACGAACAGGAGCAGATAGATCAACAGCAAACGCAGCGCCTGCCGCGGTTCCCACAAGATCTCCAGAGGATTGAATGCGACGCGCTGGGCGAGCGCGAAACAAGCGATCGCAGAAACGCCGAACAACAGTGCGCCGGTCACGAACACCGCTGCAAACCTCGGCGTGATCGTGCGCTGCATCAGGGCCACGATCGCACCGGCCGCGCCGTAGCCCAGCAGGGCGACACTGATCATCATGTAGGCGAAGTGGTGCCATTGGATGATGGAGAGCAGGCGCATCAGCAGGATTTCGTAGCCAAGCGCGGATGCGGAAAGCAGGGAAAGGGCGAAGAGCGGCGGGGAGAGCATGATGGCGTGACGACATCAGCGCCCACCGACCAACGGCACGAACCTGACAGGCAAGATCTGTTTGGTGGAAATCGTGCCGTCCCCCGCTTTCTCGATCAGCAGCAAGTACTGGGTCAGGAACTGGGCGCCCACCGGGACCACCATCCTGCCGCCGGGTTTCAGTTGCCGGATGAGCGGGGGCGGAACATGACTTGCAGCTGCGGTGACGATGATGGCGTCATAGAGTGCGTTGTCCTCCCAGCCGTAGTAGCCGTCGCCCACCTTGGTCTTCACTTGCGTGTATGCGAGGCGTTTCAAGCGTTCCTGCGCCYGTGCCCCCAGCGGCTCGATGATTTCGATCGTATAGACCGCTCGCGCCAGCTCTGCGAGGATCGCCGCCTGGTAGCCGGAGCCGGTGCCGATTTCCAGCACGACGTCGGTGGGCTTGACCCTCATCAGGTCGGTCATCAGGGCAACGATGTAAGGCTGCGAGATGGTCTGGCCGTAGCCGATGGGCAGCGGGCGGTTCTCATATGCGTTGCCCTCCTGCTCCGGTGGAACAAACTGGTGGCGGGGCACCTTCTCCATGGCCGCCATGACGCGCGCATCAAAGGCATGCCTGCCCGTTTCGGCGCCGGTATGAACCGATAGCGCTGCGATTTCCTTGACCATCAGAGTCCGGAGCGACGCAAAATCATCGGCGGCGCGGACGCCGGCGGACGCCACCGCCAGCGCGATTGCCGGAATCAACATGTGCAGCAGGAGCGTCGCTGGTTTCACAATGGCCTCCCTGCTTGCGCACGCACGGGGTGCTTCGCGTCTGCGCCTTCCGCGCAGCGTTCAAGCAGCGCCTTGCCACTCGTAACCGGCGTTGCACAGGTGCGATGCCGGCATACGTAGGCTGCCGGCCGGCCCTTGACGGGGTGCCGCCCCCGGCCGTTCGGGACGTCTTCGGCAAATGCCAGGACGCGTGCCGGCAGGTACGCGCGGTGAACGCTTTCCACGAGAGCCGCTGCCGCCGCCTTGTCGCCAGCAAAAATGATCTCGAACGGGCCGCGCTGCGCGAAATCCCGGGCGGCCAGCAGGTGTGGGAAGCCGGCCGGGGCCGCGGCGGCGGCGGCCCGGTATCTGTCGAATTCTTGCTCGGCGATGTCACGATAGAAATCGAGGCCGGTGAGCGCATGCAGGCGCAGGAAGGCGAACACGCTGGTTGATATGCCTGACGGCCAGGCGCTGTCGTGCGGCGCCCGGGGCCTATGCACCAATGGCTCGCCATCGCGGGGCGTGAAAAACAGTCCGTCCTCGCGGAACTTGTCGAGGATGAGCGCCACGAGTTCGACCGCGCGATCCAGGTATCGCTTGTCGAAGCAGGACTCGTAGAGGTCGATCAGCGCGTTGGCCAGGAAGGCATAGTCTTCGAGGAACCCAGGCACCTTGGCTACCCCGTCCTTCCAGGCCCGGTACACGCCACCGTCCGGCATGGTGAGTTTTTCCTCGATAGCGCTGGCGGCACGCCTCGCGGCAGCGAGGTACGCAACGGCGCCCGTCGCTTGGTAAGCCGCACAGAGTCCCTGGATCATGAGGCCGTTCCAGCCCGTGAGAATGTTGTCGTCACGGCCAGGGCGCGCGCGTTGGGTACGCGCCGCCAGGAGCCGCTCGCGCCAGTCTTCGAGGCGCGCCTCGTCCAATGCGTCCAGCGCGGCAGCACGGTGGAGCACCGATGTACCGTGTTCGAAGTTCCCGCGATCGGTCACGCCGTAGGCCAGGCAAGCCCGCGCGCCCTCGGAATCGCCCAGGACCGCCTTCACCTCGGCCGGCGTCCAGACATAAAACCGGCCTTCCGCCCCTTCGCTATCGGCATCTTCGCCAGCGTAAAAGCCGCCATCGGGATGCGTCATGTCGCGCAGAATGTACGCGATGGTGTTCTCAAAGACACGGCGCCAGGATGGCTTGCCAGTCAGGCGATAGGCGTTGGCGTAGAGCGCGACGAGCTGGCCGTTGTCATAGAGCATCTTTTCGAAGTGGGGCACGCCCCAGCGTTCGTCGACGCTGTAGCGCGCAAAGCCGCCACCGAGCTGGTCATGGATGCCCCCCGCCGCCATGCTGTCGAGCGTGCGCTCCAGCGCTTCAAGCAGCGCGGGTTCACCGGTACGGTGATAGATCCGCAGCACGAGGTCGTAGCCGCTCGCGTTGGGAAACTTGGGGGCGCCGCCAAATCCACCATGGACCGGGTCGGTGCCTCGTGCCAGGGCGCGAGCTGTCTCTGCGGGCAGGTCCTCGACTTCAGCGGCTTCACGGCGCAGGTCCGCCTGGTCGAGCCGTCTGAACTCCGACTGAAACTGCTTGACCATGTCGTGCAGTTCGTCGCGGCGATGCGTCCAGGCATCGCTCAGGCTCAGCAGCAGCCGCACGAACCCTGGCCGGCCGTAGCGGTCATCGGGCGGGAAGTAGGTGCCGCCGAAGAACGGTTCGCCTTGCGGGGTCAGGAACACCGTCAGCGGCCAGCCGCCGCCCTGCCCCATCATCAGGGGGACTTTCTGGTAAACGTCGTCGATGTCGGGACGCTCCTGCCGATCTACCTTGATGCTGATGAAACGTTCATTCAACAGGCCGGCGATCCGGGAGTTCTCGAACGATTCGTGTGCCATGACGTGGCACCAGTGGCACGCGGCGTAGCCGACGGAAAGCAGAACCGGCTTGTCTTCGTCGCGCGCACGGCAAAAGGCCGCTTCGCTCCAGGGATACCAGTCGATTGGATTGTCCGCGTGTTGTCGGAGGTAAGGCGAGGTTTCTGTGGCGAGCCGGTTTCTCATCATCGTCTCCAGCCGGATCCGATAGAACAACTGTGGCGCAGAGCAAGGCGTCCTGCAAGCGCGTGTTCGGGTCGTTTGACGTGCGGCCTTCGGCACCTATACTCACTTCAGGTGGCGGGCGACTGGAGGCAACCAATGGGGCCTTGCGCTTTCGATTGTCGCCTTGCCATCGCACGCCTTCCGGCGCGAAAACGCAACCGGCTCCATGAGCCCCGAAGCGGGGTACAAGGAGAGCAGTATGTTTACGCACCTTCTGCTGGCGGTTGACGGTTCCCCCCTGTCCGACGCGGCATTCCACAATGCGCTCCTGTTGGCGCAGGAAATGGAAGCGCGGATCACTGCGCTGCGAGTCGGGCCCAAGTACCACCTGTTCGCCTATCACACCGAAATGCTGACGGACAGCCGGGAGCTGTTCGCGGAAGAGATTGGGGAAGCAGCAAAGAAGTATCTGGAAAGGATCGCGCTGGAGGCAGCCGAGGCTGGTGTGACTTGTGCGACGACCTTTCTGGTCGACGATCACCCGTACGAAGCCATCATCAAGACTGCCGAAGACAGGGGCTGTGACCTGATCGTGATGGCGTCTCATGGAAGGCGCGGCGTGCAGGGTGTGCTGCTCGGCAGCGAAACACAGAAGGTGCTGACCCACAGCAAGATCCCCGTGCTGGTTTACCGTTGACACCAGCGTTTTCGCGTTCGCCCCACGTGCGCGAGCCGGACACGTCCGAGTGGAACTTCACCAGCGCGCTGCTCGGTTCGTTTGAACGCAGGCAAGCCAAGGTGTTCGCGCTCGAGCCTTGAGCGAGCCAGCAGCATGGCCTGGCGCAAGATGCGCGACGCCGGGCATGGGCTATGGTTCTATATCCGCCTGGAACCCCGGTGTGTCGCGCGCAAGCCATCCGGCTCGCCGCAATAGTGCAGGATCTCTGTGCGCGCGGTATTGCGCAGGCGCACGGCGGCGGGCCAGTCGTCGCCATCCGGCCACAGCGGGCTGCCGATGACCACACCGATCGGTCCGCGCCGCGGCAGCCATTGTCCGTCCCGCAGTACGGAGCGCGTACCCCGGATGGCGACCGGCACCACCGGCGCGCCGGCGTGCGCGGCGGCCAGGAATGCGCCCGTGCGGAAGCTTTGCAGGCCGGGCGTGCGCCCAAACGTGCCCTCCGGAAAAAACAGGACAGAGTGCCCGGCGCGCACCGCCGCCACGATCCGCTCCACGTCCTCGTGCTCTCGCCGCGGATCAAGGCGGTCGATGAAATCCGCGCCGATGCTGGCCAGGTAGGCGCCGGGTATGCGCTGGGATTGAAGCTCGCGCTTGGCCACGAAGCAGATCGGCCTGGGCAGGGCCGCCACCAGGACAATACCGTCCAGGTAGCTGGCGTGGTTCGATACCAGGATGCACGGCTGGTCGCGCGGCAGGCGCTCGGCCTCGTCCACGAACCAGGGTATCGCGCTCAGCCTGAGCAGCAGCCTTGCGGCGCGGTGGCTGACGGCCCAGCCCAGTTGCGGCCGATGCAGTACTACCGAGGCCAGCCAGGTCGCCGGGGTCAGCGCGGCGAACAAGGCCCAGGCGTAGCAGGCATAGGCCAGGCCTGCGCCGGTCTGCCGGATGCGCCGCAGTTGGGGAAGCATCGCCTGCCATCCGAAGCGGGCGATCTGCAGCCAGGGAGCGCCCTGCCCCCGGCCGAGCCGGCCTTGCTCGAAGCGCTCCCGGCAGGCGGCGCGGCGGATCTTGCCACTCGAGGTCTTCAGGATGCTGTGCGGCGAGACCAGGGCAATGTGGTCGGGAGGCAGGCCCAGCACGTCGATGGCCGTCTTCAGCACCTGCCGGTGCAGCATCCGGCGCGCATGTAGATCCTTCACGGCGGTTTCGGCCATCACCACGATGCGTTCCGTGCCGCTGCTGGGGTCCGGGCAACCGAAAACGGCAACACAGCCCTTGCGCATGCCCGCGATGGCGCCGATCGCCTGCTCGAGCTCGTACGGGTAGATATTGCGGCCGCCGCGCACGATCATCTCCTTGGCGCGGCCGGTGATGAAGACATCATTGCCGGCGACATAGGCGTAATCCCCGGTGTTTACCCAGTCGTGATCAAAGAGCAGGCGCGTCTGCTCCGGATTGCGGAAATACCCGCTGGTAGCCGACGGGCCGCGGAACTGCAGCAGCCCCTCGTGGCGCTCGGCCAACTCGTGCCCGCTGGCATCGACGATGCGCACTTCATGGCCGGGGAGCGGCCTGCCGCAGGCGGGGAACTCCAGCACATCGCTATCCTGCTCCGCCGCGGCGGCTGCCCTGGCGGCGCGCATGAATTCGGTCCGGCCGATGCGATCGACCAGCAGGCCGCGGTCCAGCGGAGGAAAGCTGAGGCCCAGCGAGGCCTCGGCCAGCCCATACACGGGGGAAATGGCCTCCGGGCGCAGGCCGTAGCGTACAAAGCGCTGCGCAAAGGCGCGCATGGTCTGCACGCTTACTGGCTCGGCACCATTGAAGGCGAAGCGCCAACTACCCAGGTCAAGTCCGGCCAGCGCCGCATCGGCCAGCTTGCGCAGACAGAGTTCGTAGGCAAAGTTGGGGCCGCCCGACAGCGTGCCCCGATACTTGTGGATCGCCCAGAGCCAGCGCTCTGGCCGCGCAAGGAAGGCCAGCGGCGACATCACGACCAGGGGATAGGCGTAGTAGAGGCTACCCAGCCACGCCCCGATCAGCCCCATATCGTGGTACAGCGGCAGCCAGCTGACGAAGACATCCTGGGAGCCAACGCCCAGGGCCTGCCCCATCGCCCGCAGGTTGGCCAGCAGGTTGGCGTGGGTCAGGACGACGCCCTTGGGCGAGCCGGTGCTGCCAGAGGTGTACTGCAGCAGGGCGATATCGTGCGCACGCACGATCGCGTGCACCGGCGCGCCGCCACCCGTGCAAGCCTCCAGTTCCGTCGGCGTCACCACGTCGTGCAGCGTACCGGTGCTGGCCTTGAGCAGTGCGGCCAGCGGCTTGGCTTGCGCGACCGTAACCAGGATGGGTGCCTGGGCATTGGCCAGGATGCCGGCATGGCGCTGCAGATGATCGCCGATCTGCGCCAGCCGCGCCGGCGGATAGAGCGGAACGGGGATGCCACCGGCAATTAGCACGGCGCAGAAACTGTAGAAGTACTCAGGGCTGGTGGGCAGCATGATGGCCACGGCCGTGCCCGGACGCAGACCCCGTTCGGCCAGCCCCGTGGCCATGGCCGTCGCGCGCTGGTGCAGTTGGGCAAAGCTGATCGGGATGTCGTCGCTGCTGCCGTCCTGCAGGATGATATGAGTTCGGTCCGGATGGCGGCGCAGATGCCAGCCGAGCACATCGGTCAAGGTGACGGCACTCTCCGGAGCCTGGGCCGCAGGGAACGGGCGGGCACGCCGCGGGAGCGTTCCGCCCGTGCCAGGCGGCAGATCCTTGGCGGCCAGCAAGGCGCGCAGCAGGGCGCGCGGCGTGTCGGCCTGGGCCAGGACTTGCTCGGGCAGGCTGACGCCAAACCGCTGCTCGACGCGAGTGAGGAGTTCGACGCGCGTCAGGCTATCGAAGCCCAAGTCGCCTTCGAGCGTGCTGTCCAGCGAGACCGGCATCTCGGCGGTCCCTTGCTGCTGCACTGCCGACGACATCTCCCGGACAATGTCGAGCAGCGCGTTGTCGTAGCTTTCCCGGGAGGGTGAATTTGGTCCCATGCGCATGGCAGCCGTTCCGTCCAAGCCGGCGGCGCGCCCGCCGCTACTGAGGGGATGCGGCAAATGTGGCGTACAGGGTGCTCGGATAGCGGCACAGAGTGACACACCCTTAAGATAGACCGCCTGCCAGCTTTGTCGAGGCGGGCAGGGCCGGACCCGGCGCGCTTGGCCACTCCGGCGCCGGCTCGCTATCCTTGGAAGTGGCGCAGTTGCGGATTCTCAAGGAAGTGCGAGCCATGAAGGAGCACGCCGATCTGGCCGACAGGATTCTGGAGGTCGCGCTGAGACTCGCCGAGCGCGGCGGATGGGATGCATTGCATCTCCATGAGATTGCCGCGTCCATGGAGATCGGTCTGGCCGACATTTACCGGCACTACCGGCAGAAGGACGATCTGGCAGAGGCCTGGTTCGGCCGGGCCGACTTCGCGCTGGTTTGCGCAACCCAGCGCGAAGGCTGGCATGGCCTGTCCACGCGCGAGCGCCTCTCGCTAGCCATCCTCGCCTGGCTGGAGGCCCTGGCGCCGCATCGGCGGCTCACCGCGGAGATGCTGCGCTACAAGCTGCAGCCGGAGCACTTGCATCTGCAGGCGCAAGGCCTGCTGCATATCAGCCGCACCGTGCAATGGATCCGGGAGGCCGCCTGCCTGCCGGCGGCCGGCTTGCGCCGGGAGGCGGAAGAGGTCGTGCTGACCGGGATCTTTCTCTCCACATTTGGCGTCTGGCTACACGACCCGTCACCGGAGGCCAGCCGCACGCAGGCCTGGCTAGACCGGCAACTACGGCTTGCCGAGCGGCTGGCCTTGCGCACGCCCGGCGGCGCGGGGGGCGCCCGCCCAATTGCGATGACCATTCGGCAAACTCCGACCGGTCCACATGCGCCCTGGTCGTTTCCCCGCTCCTAGCGGGTGATCCAGCCGCAGCGAACGAAAACCGTCAAATCCGGCAAACGACGGATCAACCCCACTGCAGGCAGCCTCACGCACACCCGCGCAACGCCGCGTAGCTAACCCTCCACACTCACCCCTCAAAACTATCACTTGATTAAATTCATCCAAACAATTCATCGACCGACCGGTCGGTTTATAAATATACTGCGGCATCGCCTCACAGGAAATCTCCATGTACACCCAATCTCTCGATCTCCCGGGCAACGCGCAACAGCCCGGCACGGCGCCGGCCGATACCTCGCCGCAGCAAGCGCATTTCGACGCCCTGATGGCGGCTGACGGCAAGATCGAGGCGCAGGACTGGATGCCCGATGCGTATCGCAAGACGCTGATCCGGCAGATTTCCCAGCACGCGCACTCGGAAATCATCGGCATGCAGCCCGAGGGCAACTGGATCAGCCGGGCCCCGAGCCTGAAGCGCAAGGCGATCCTGCTCGCCAAGGTGCAGGACGAGGGTGGGCATGGCCTGTATCTGTATAGCGCAGCCGAAACGATGGGCGTGTCGCGCGACCAATTGGTCGATGCCCTGCACGCCGGCAAAGCCAAGTACTCGAGCATCTTCAATTACCCCACGCCGACCTGGGCGGACGTGGGCGTGATCGGCTGGCTGGTGGATGGCGCGGCGATCATGAACCAGATCCCGCTGTGCCGTTGCACCTACGGCCCGTATGCCCGCGCCATGATCCGCATCTGCAAGGAGGAGTCCTTCCACCAGCGCCAGGGCTTCGACGCCCTGCTGTCGATGATGAAGGGCACCCAGGCGCAAAAGGACATGGTGCAGCAGGCGGTGGACCGCTGGTGGTGGCCGGTGCTGATGATGTTCGGCCCGAGCGACAAGGATTCCATCCATAGCGGCCAGTCGTTCCAATGGGGCATCAAGCGGATCTCGAACGACGACCYGCGCCAGAAGTTCGTCGATGCCACCGTCGAACAAGCCCGCATCCTCGGCGTGACGCTGCCCGATCCGGACCTGAAGTGGAATGAAGAGCGCAAGGCGCACGACTACGGCGCGATCGACTGGGAAGAATTCTGGCGCGTCGTGAACGGCGACGGGCCTTGCAACAAGGAGCGCCTCGCCACCCGGGTGAAGGCGCACAACGATGGCGCGTGGGTGCGCGAAGCCGCGCTGGCGTATGCCGAAAAACAGGCCGCGCGGGCTCACAAGCAAGCCGCTTGAACAGGAGATGAAGATGAACAAGGAATGGCCGATCTGGGAAGTATTCGTGCGCAGCAAGCAGGGCCTGGACCACAAGCACTGCGGCAGCCTGCACGCATCCGATGCGAGCGCCGCACTGCGCATGGCGCGCGACGTCTACACGCGCCGGCAGGAAGGCGTAAGCATCTGGGTGGTGCCGTCGGCGGCAATCACGGCATCCGATCCTGCCGACAAGGAGTCTTTCTTCGAGCCGGCCGGCGACAAGATCTATCGCCATCCGACCTTCTTCGTGCTGCCTGCCGAAATCGACCACATGTAAGACGAGACGCAATGATGACCACGCCCCAACATTTGTCGTACGTGCTGCGCCTGGCCGACAACGCGCTGATCCTCGGCCAGCGCAACAGCGAGTGGTGCAGCCATGGCCCGGCGCTCGAGGAGGACATCGCGCTGGCGAATATCAGCCTCGACCTGATCGGCCAGGCGCGGCTGCTGTACTCGCACGCGGCTACGCTCGACGAAGCGCTGAGCGGCGCGAAGAAAACCGAAGACAGCTACGCCTACTTCCGCTCCGAGCGCGAGTTCGCCAACTACACGATGGTGGAGTTGCCGCACTTCGGGCCGTTCGCAGGCACCGCTCGCACCGAACGCGACTATGCCGTCACGATAGTGCGCAACTTCCTCTACTCCGCGCTGATGGCCCATCTGTGGACGGCATTGCAATCGTCCAACGACGAGCAACTGGCGGCCATCGCCGCGAAATCGCTGAAGGAGACGCGCTACCACCTCAGCCATGCCAGCGAGTGGCTGATCCGCTTCGGCGACGGCACGGCGGAGTCGCACCGGCGCGCACAGGCGGCGCTGGACTACCTGATGCCGTACACGCGGGAGTTCTTCGCAACCGATGCGGTGGAAATCGCGATGGCCGAGGCCGGCGTCGGCCCCCTGGTGGCTGGCCTCGAACCTGCATGGCAGGCAGACGTTGAGCAGGCCATTGCCCAGGCCACCCTCAAGCTGCCGTCGCCGGTGAAACACGTTACGACCGGCAAGCACGGCGAACATTCGGAACACATGGGCTTCCTGCTTGCCGAAATGCAGTCCCTGGCACGCCAGCATCCCGGCRCTACCTGGTAGATCGCGATGACCGCCGCCACATTGATGCATGCCGACACCACGCTGGAACGTGCCTGGACCGTACTTGAGGCGGTCCCGGACCCGGAGATCCCCGTGGTATCGATTCGCGAGCTGGGCATCCTGCGCGACGTGCGCCGCGGYGCCGACGACGCCGTCGAAGTCGTCATCACGCCAACCTATTCGGGGTGCCCGGCGATGTCGCAGATTGCCGAGGATATCGGACAGGCGCTGGACGCCGCCGGGATCGTCCCCCATCGCATCGTCACCGTGCTTGCCCCTGCGTGGAGCACCGACTGGATGACCGGCGAAGCGCGCGACAAGCTGCGCCGYTATGGCATTGCGCCACCTGCCGGCAACTGCGGCAGCGCGGATGCGCCGCAAGAAAAGACCATCCGCTTCGTGCCTCGCGCGGCCGCCCGGGACAAGCCGGCCTGCCCGCAATGCGGCTCGGTGCACACCGAACTCCTCGCCCAGTTCGGCTCGACGGCATGCAAGGCGCTGTACCGCTGCATCGATTGCCGCGAGCCGTTCGATTACTTCAAACCGTACTGACCGTACTGACCTGGACCGACATTATGGCGACTCCACAATTCCATCCTTTGCGTATCCGCGAGGTACGGCCCGAAACCGCCGATGCCGTGACCGTCTCCTTCGAGGTGCCCGAGGACCTGCGCGATGCGTACCGCTTCACGCAAGGACAATTCGTCACGCTGAAGGCGCATCTCGATGGCGAGGAAACCCGGCGCTCGTATTCGATCTGCGTGGGCGTCACCGACTACGACCGCGATGGCGAACTGCGCATCGGCATCAAGCGCGTGCGCGGCGGGCGCTTTTCGAACTTCGCGTTCGACACGCTGCAACCTGGCCATGAGATCGAGGTGATGACGCCCGATGGCCGCTTCTTCACGCACCTGAACGCCGACCTGTCCCGGACCTACGTGGCGTTCTCGGGAGGCTCGGGCATCACGCCCGTGCTCGCGATCATCAAGACCACGCTTGAGACGGAGCCGACCAGCCGGTTCACGCTGGTGTACGGCAACCGCAGCGTCGACGCGATCATGTTCGCCGAGGAACTGGAAGACCTGAAGAACCGCTATATGAGCCGGTTCTCGCTGTATCACGTGTTGTCCGACGATTTGCAGGAAGTCGAACTGTTCAACGGCGTGCTGGATCAGGAGAAATGCCGGGCATTCCTGGAAACGCTCACGCCGGCCGACGAAATCGATGAAGCGTTCATCTGCGGCCCCGGCCCGATGATGGATGCAGCCGAAGCCGCGCTAAAGGCAGCCGGCGTGGCGCCGGAGAAAGTGCACGTCGAACGCTTCGGCACACCGCTGCCGCAAGCGGGCGTGCCGCCCATCGAAATCACCGACGACATGCCGGCGGCGGACCTGGAAGTGATCATCGACGGCAAGCGGCGCAAGCTGCGGCTGCCTTATGTGGGGGTCAGCGTACTCGATGTCGGCCTGAAAGCGGGCCTTGCCCTGCCCTACGCCTGCAAGGGCGGCGTGTGCTGCACGTGCCGCGCGAAAGTCCTCGAAGGCGAAGTGAAGATGGAAAAGAACTACACGCTCGAACAACATGAAATCGACGATGGCTTCGTCCTCACCTGCCAATGCCATCCGGTGTCGGATCGGGTTGTCGTCAGCTACGACGAACGGTAAACGCTAATCGCAGTCCTGCAACCTCTAAAAAATACGCCCCCCGCAATGAATCATTCCCTCTTCAGCAAACACGAAAAGACGCTCGAGCGCGCCCTGGAAGCCATCCGGACGCGCGGCTATTGGAGTCCCTTCAACGAGATGCCCAGCCCGCGCGCCTATGGTGAAACCGCCGCCGCCGACGGCGAAGCGGCATTCAAGGCACAGCTTGGCCAGCCCTTCACACTCGATCAACCCGGCAGCAACGGYACGATCGGCGAAGAGCGCTCGCCATTCGGCCAGACCTTGCATATCGGCTACCCCAAAGCGGATCCGGACGCGCTGATCTCGGCGGCACAAAAGGCGCAGGCACAGTACCGCAAGGCCGGTCCGAAAGCCTGGGTGGGCGTGAGCCTGGAAATCCTGGCGCGGCTGAATCAGGCCAGCTTCGAGATCGCGCACAGCGTCATGCACACCACCGGGCAGGCGTTCATGATGGCGTTCCAGGCCGGCGGCCCGCACGCGCAGGATCGCGCGCTCGAGGCCATCGCCTACGCGTGGGACGCGATGCGCGACATTCCGGAGACGGCCTACTGGGAAAAGCCGCAGGGCAAGAATCCTCCGCTAGCCATGGAGAAGCGCTTCACCGTCGTGCCGCGCGGCATCGGCCTGGTGATCGGCTGCTGCACGTTTCCCACCTGGAACAGCTACCCGGGGATGTTCGCCGACCTTGCAACCGGCAATGCCGTCATCGTCAAGCCACATCCGGCCGCGATCCTGCCGCTCGCGATCACCGTGCGTATCGCGCGGCAAGTGCTGCAGGACGCCGGCTTCGATCCCAACGTCGTGACCTTGCTGGCGACCGCACCCAACGACGGCCCGCTTGTGCAGTCGCTGGCCACGCGCGACGAGATACGGCTGATCGATTTCACCGGCAGCACCGCCAATGGCGACTGGCTCGAGACACATGCGCCGCAGGCCCAGGTCTACACGGAGAAGGCTGGCGTCAACCAGATCGTGATCGATTCGGCGGACGAACTCAAAGCGGTGGCCCGCAACATCGCGTTTTCTCTCGCGCTGTATTCCGGCCAGATGTGCACCGCGCCGCAGAATATCTATGTGCCGCGTGGCGGCATCAAGACAGCCGAAGGCACCGTCCCGTTTGAAGAGGTCGCCCGATCCATCGCCGGCGCCGTGCAGAAGCTGACTGCCGATGCGGCCCGTGCCGTCGAACTCACCGGCGCGATCCAGAACCAGGGCGTGCTCGCCCGGATCGACGAGGTCGCCGCGCTCGGCACGCCGCTGCTCGCCAGCCAGCGCCTCGTGCATCCCGAATTCCCCGACGCAACGATCGCCACCCCGGTCCTGCTGCAACTCGACGCCAGCCGCGACGAGGCTACCTTCACGCAGGAATGGTTCGGCCCGATCGCGTTTGTGATCGCGACCGACTCCAGCGCGCAGTCGCTGGCACTCGCGGCGCGCATCGCCCGCACGCGCGGTGCCCTGACGCTGTCCGTCTACAGCACGGACGAAGCGGTGCTCGATGCCGCCGGGGAGGCTGCCGTGGAAGGCGGCGTCGCCTTGTCCGTCAACCTGACGGGCGGCGTCTTCGTGAACCAGTCCGCAGCGTTCTCGGACTTCCACGCAACGGGTGCAAACCCCGCGGCCAACGCCAGCCTTGCCGATACCGCGTTTGTTGCCAATCGCTTCCGCGTCGTGCAAAGCCGCCGGCATGTCCCGCAGCGCGAGCCGTCGTAAGCGTCGCTGACGAAGCCGCGGATTCGCCCGTCCCGGGCGTTCAGGTGGCTTCGCATCGTCATCCGCAGTCAAGCCAGGGTGCCCGCTATCCGGCCGGCCGGCGCGCATGCGTCGGCCGGGTGGGCGCCGCTATGGAGTTATGGAGTTCCGGATGCTTGACGACCCGGCACGGCACCACGGCAAAGACCGTTGCCGCGCATAGCCGGGTTGCCGAGCCGTCGTGTGGCGCCCCCAATCCCGCCACCGTTCCATCCTATTCAGTCGCTTCACCATCAGGAGACAACCGTGGTCCAGCCAATTCCCCAACCGGGCGAACTCGAGCCCATCGAACTCGCCAGCCGCGACGAACTCCAGGCGCTGCAACTCTCACGGCTCAAATGGTCGCTCCGTCATGCGTATGACAACGTTCCGCACTACCGCAGCGCCTTCGACGCCGCCGGCGTGCACCCGGACGACCTGCGCCAGTTGTCCGACCTGGCGAAGTTCCCCACCACCTCGAAGAAAGACCTGCGCGACAACTATCCGTTCGGGCTGTTTGCCGTGCCCAGGGACGAGGTCGTGCGCGTGCATGCATCTAGCGGCACGACCGGCAAGCCGACCGTGGTGGGCTACACCGCGAAAGACATCGACACCTGGGCCAACGTAACGGCCCGCTCCATCCGCGCGGCGGGCGGCCGCCGCGGCGATACGCTGCACAACGCATTCGGCTATGGACTGTTCACCGGCGGCCTGGGCATCCATTACGGCGCGGAGCGCCTCGGCTGCATGGTCGTGCCGATGTCCGGCGGACAGACCGAGAAGCAAGTCCAGCTGATCCGCGACTTTGAGCCGTCGATCATTCTCGTCACGCCCTCCTACATGCTCAACCTGCTCGACGAGATGGCGCGCCAGGGCATGGATCCGGCGGCGTCAGCGCTGAAGATCGGCATCTTCGGCGCCGAGCCGTGGACGCAGGGCATGCGCGCCGAGATCGAGACGCGCGCGGGCATCCAGGCCATCGATATCTACGGGCTCTCGGAGATCATGGGCCCCGGCGTTGCTTGCGAATGCATTGAAAGCAAGGATGGACCGGTCATCTGGGAAGATCACTTCTATCCCGAGATCATCGATCCGATCTCCGGCGAAGTGCTGCCCGACGGCAGCCAGGGCGAGCTGGTATTCACCTCGCTGTCGAAGGAGGCCATGCCCATGATCCGCTACCGCACGCRCGACCTGACCACGCTGCTGCCGCCGACATCGCGCTCGATGCGCCGGCTGGCGAAGATCACCGGGCGTTCGGACGACATGCTGATCATCCGCGGCGTCAACGTGTTCCCGAGCCAGATCGAGGAGCTGATCCTGGGCATCGGCCGCCTGAGCGGCAACTACCAGTTGTGCATCACCCGCGAAGGGCATATGGACTCCCTGTCCGTCTCGGTCGAGGCGCGCGCCGGGGTCTGCGACGCGCTCACCGACAGCGACCGTGCGCAGCTGGGACGCGAACTGCAGCACCGGGTGAAGACCATGGTGGGCGTTTCCACGGCGGTACGCGTGCTGAACGCCGGTGAGATCAAGACTACAGCCACCGGCAAGGCCCAGCGCGTGCTCGACCTGCGCCACGTCGGCGCCTGAGTCCGGGCAACGGGGCCGCCCGCGCCGGATGAACGGTGGCAGGCGGCCCGGCAGATAAGAAAGAATGCAAAAAAGCGGAAGACAACGCCGCAAGCAAAATTCAAAACAGGAGACAAGATGATCACCATCCGCAAATTGATGGCAGTTGGCCTCGGCCTGGCTGCCCTGCCCTGGACCGCGGCAACGGCTGGCGCGGAACCCGCCTTCCCGAGCAAGCCCGTGCGCTGGATCGTGCCCTACCCCGCCGGAGGCGGTTCGGACTTCCTGGCGCGCTCCATCGGGCAGCCGCTCTCGACCCGCCTGGGCCAGCCGGTCGTGGTGGACAACAAACCCGGCGGCAACACCGCCATCGCCGCGGCGGAAACCGCTCGCGCGCCGGCGGATGGCTACACAGTGCTGTCGGCGGACAACGGCACGCTGGTGTTCAACCCCGCGCTGTACAAGTCCCTTTCCTACAATCCGTTAAAAGACCTGGCGCCGGTTACGCTGCTTGGCCGCTTCCCGATGATCCTGGTGGTGGGTCCGGGGATACGTGCCAGCAACGTGCAAGAATTCATTGCCGCGGCGAAAGCCAAGCCGGGCGGCATCGACTATGCTTCCGCGGGTGCAGGCAGCCCGCATCATCTGGCGATGGAACTGCTCAAGGTGGAAGCTGGCCTGACCATGGTCCACGCGCCGTATCGCGGCGCGGCGCCTGCGCTGGCCGACGTTGCCGGCGGGCAGGTCCCGGCCATGATGGTGGATCTTGCCTCGGGCGCCGGTTTCATCAAGGGCGGCAAGGTCAAGGCACTGGCCGTGGCCAATCCCACCCGCCTGCCGCAGTTGCCCGATGTGCCGACCTTCGCCGAGGCAGGTTACAAGAACGTGGAGGCCGCCGCGCTCGTCGGAATGGTGGCGCCGTCGGCCACGCCTCCCGAGGTGATCGCCATCCTGAACAAGCAGGTCGTGGCTGCCATCAGGGAGCCGGCAGTCAACAAGCGGCTGGTGGAGTTCGGGGTGGAACCCGTGGGCAGTACGCCGGCGCAGTTTGCCGATCTGCTGCGCAGCGAGACCGCTCGCTGGCACAAGCTCATCCGGGATCTGAAGATCAAGCTGGATTAAGGCGGAGACGAGCGGTGCCGCCGCCCGCTACCGGCGGCACCGTGCCATTGCCCGTTGCCCGCCTGTAGCCTGTACCGTTCGATGTTGCGCACAAAAGCTGCGTTGTCGCATAGCATGGTGGCAATGCACTCGCCGAGCTGCACGAACATCGATCTCTTGAGCAGAAGGGGCAACCATCATGGACCAGGGCTTTCATCACTTTTCCGAACTGTTCGCGCAACTGGGATTGCCGGCCAGCGAAGCGGAGATCCGGACCTTCATCGCCACGCATTCCCCGCTCGCCGACGACGTGCCGCTCGCGGACGCACCGTTCTGGACGCCCGCCCAGGCGGCGCTGCTGCAGGACGAAATCCTTGAGGACGCCGATTGGGCGGAAGTGGTGGACCAGCTGAATGTGGCCCTGCGATGCTCGAAATGACAACATCCCGGCACGCGGGGTGAATCTACCCTGAAGAATGCGTACGGCCCGTGGCAGTGCGGCGCTCGCGGCCTCTCAATGCGCAGGCATGCACCTGAGCACGGAGGCGAAGTGATCCATCGAGATCTCAACCTCGTCCTCCAGCCTGACTCCGCCGAATTCCGCAAGCCGCTGGCCGGCTCGCTCGATGCTGAAGACCACAGCCTTCCAGGTGCCGTCGGGCACCGAGAGCGTCAGGCGCGTATTAAATTCCACCTGGGGATCGATCCGGCTTCGCACTGTCACAAGGTCGCCCGCCTGCGGGCGGATGGCGCCAACCGCAACCACGTCGCCGACAACAGGTTGCCCTGCCGGGTATGCTGCGCTCGCCATGTCTTCGTGATTCATGGTCCCAAACCCTCCTTTGCGTTAATCCTACAAAATGGCCGCCGCTTTTTCAAAGCGGGGAACCGTGCGGAAGCACCCGATGGCACGCGCCGCCAGCGCCACGCGCGGCGGGCATTCACTGCGGCTGCAGCTTCCGGTATGCGTTGAAATGCCGGATCGCACGCATATCGTCCCCCAAGGTTTCATACAGCCGCGCTGCATTGAAGTGGGCATCCGCGAACTCCGGGGCGAGTTCGATGCAATGCCCATAGCTGGCCAGCGCCTCTGCCTGCAGCCCGTCGTCTTCCAGCGCGACGGCCAGGTTGAAGTGCATCAGCGGTTCGTCCGGCAGATGCGCAAGCCCGCAGCGGTAGAGCGCGATCGCCTCTCCGAAGTGGCCGGCGGCGCAGAGCATGCACCCCAGGTTGAGATAGGGTTCGAGATAGCTCCCATCGGCTGAGAGCGCACGGCGGTATGCCTGCTCCGCTTCGCCAGGCGCCTCGGCTTCCAGCTTGCAACCGGTCTGGAACCAGATGCTCGCTTCGGCGGACGGGGCTTGGTGCAGGGAATGGACGGCGGCTGCGCCGGCCTCCTCTGGCTCGAAATCCATCAGCAGCTGGCCCGATTCCGCCTGCCACTGCCTGACGGTGTCGCGGGTCGCCACCTCATTGCCGATCGCGCGAATCCGCACGCCGGTCAGCGGCGCTTCCTGCCCTCTGGACGCCTTCAGTTTCGAAAGCGCGCGCGAGATGCGGCGGCTCGGGATCTGCGCCTCGCGCAATGAGTTCGCGGTGCGCAGCATCACCATGTCCTGGAAGGTGAAGAGGTATTCGCGGCGCGCGCCGCGGCTTGGCGTGACCACGCCATCCGCGATCAGCCTGGCGGCAACCGAGCGCGGGATGCCGAGCATGGCCTGGACCTCGCGCAACGTATATAGCGTCATCTGCCGGTCACTTCTTGCCTGCCGCTCGGCGCGCGGGTGCCGGCGCGGGCGCGGTGGCGCGGCGCGCGGTCTTGCGTGCCTTCGGCGCATCCGGCGCCGCGGCCGTTTTCCCGGCTGCGCGTTTGCGCTGCTGCACACTGGCGCGCAACGCTTCCATCAGGTCGATGACTTCCGCGCCCTGCGTGGCTTCGCGCTGTTCCGTCACGGTGATCTTCTTGCCGGCGATTTTCTTGTCGATTGCCGCGAGGACCCGCGCCTTTTCTTCGTCGGCGTAGGCGGCGGGATCGTAGCTGCCCACCGAATTCTGCTCGATCAGTTGCTGCGCCAGCGCCAGTTCCGCGGGCTGTACGTCCGCCTTCTCCACATGCAGGTCGGCCATGGGGCGCACTTCGTCGGCATAGAGCAACTGCTGCAGGATCAGGCCATCGTCGCCTGGCCGCACCTGGACCATGTACTGCTTGCCTTTCCACACCCATCGGGCCAGCGCGCAGGTGCCGGTCCGGCGCATCGCTTCGGTCAGCAAGGCATACGGCTTCGCTCCGCGCTTGTCCGGGCCGAGGTAATAGGCATTGTCGAAGTAAATCGGATCGATCGCGCCGGCCGGCACGAACGACACGATGTCGATCGTATGGCGGCCCTCCGCCTCCAGCGCATCCAGTTCTTCCGGCTCAAAGACCACATAGTGATCCTTCTCGAACTCGTACCCCTTCACCATCTCGGAGCGCTCCACCACCACATCTTCGCGCAGGCAGATGTACTGCTGTTTCAGGCGCGATCCGCACCCTTTGTGCAGCAGGTTGAAGCTCACCCCGGATTGGCTTTCCGTCGCGGTGTACACCTTGACCGGAATCGAGACCAGCCCGAAGCTGAGGGAAAGCGAAGCGAGGGAACGAGCAGCCATGGCGAATCACCCTGCGAGGACGGGAGCGGGATCTTTCGCATATAGCTTAGACCGTGCCCGGCAAAGGGTTGAATGCATGGACGCCCGCGGAGGCAGAGTCGCCACTTTTTGGGCCTGTAGGCGATTTTTTGACGTGCAAGCTCGGCGGACCGGACGTGTAAATTCTGCGATGGACGGAGTCCGGCATGGCGCGGCGGCAGCCCCACGGAATCTCGCTTGCCTAGGCAGCCAATGCCGACCTAAGCTCCATACAGAGGATCCTAAGCGCGGGTTGGAGCACAAACCATCGCGAAGTGTCCTTTCATATCGATGTCAGAGTGATGCCAGAGCTATGCCGCGTGGAACACCTGCGGCCTCTGGCCAGCCCGCGCCATGGAGCCCATCGCCTATCCGTATCAACTGGTACAGGAGCGGGGAACGCTGAAATGTTTCCTGCTGGCTCTGTTCATGCATCTGCTGCTGGGCATCTTGCTCTACTACGGCGTGCACTGGCAAAGCCGCACGCCGGCAGGCGTGGAAGCCGAATTGTGGGACAGTGTTCCCGACATTGCGCAGCCCCAGCCGGTGGTCCAGCCGAACCCCGAATCCGTGGTCAAGCCGGAGGAAAACGCCGATATCGCGCTGCAGGCGCAGAAGCGCCGCCAGGCCGCGGCGGCGGCGGCGGAAGCCAGACAGGCCGAGCAGCGCGAGCGTCAGGCGGCGCTCAAGCAACAGCGCCAGAGCGAACTGGCACGCCTGCAAGCCATGGCCAACAGCGCCCCCACCACCGGTGGCGTGGGCAACCGTGCGGGCACCGGCGCCGGCGCGGGCGGCGCTGCGTCGCCCGGCTACGCGGACCGCGTGCGGCGCCGCGTCAAGCCGAACATCATCTTCACCGAAGAGGTGGCCGGCAACCCGGCCGCGGTGGTGACGGTGCAACTGGCGCCGGACGGCTCGTTGCTGTCGGCCCGCCTGACCAAGTCCAGCGGCAATGCCGGCTGGGACAACGCGGTGCTGCGCGCGGTGGAGCGATCCGATCCGCTGCCGCGCGACGAGAACGGCCTGGCGCCCGCCAAGGTCATCATCACCTTCATGCCGAGGGAATAGGCAGGCAGCCAGACCGCAAGGCCCAACGAAAAACCCCCTCCGGATCGCAGGATCCGGAGGGGGTTTTGTCCTGGCAAGCCAGCGCGGGACCAATGAAGCCCCCGCATCGCCCGCGCACTCAGAACGAAGGCACCATCGCGCCCTTGAACTCGTTCTTCATGAACTGCTTCACCTCTTCCGACTGGTAGGCAGCCACCAGCTTCTTCACCCACGGCTTGTCCTTGTCCTGGGTGCGCACCGCGATGATGTTCGCGTACGGGCTGTGGATGTCTTCCAGCGCGATGGCGTTGCGGGTCGGCTGCAGGCCGGCGGCCAGCGCGTAGTTGGTGTTGATCACGGCCGCCGCCACATCGGGCAACGCGCGCGCCAGTTGCGCCGCGTCGAGTTCGACGATCTTCAGCTTCTTCGGATTGTCGCTGACGTCCAGCGGCGTCGCGTTGACGCCATTGGTGCCCACCCCGCTCTTGAGCTTGATCACGCCTTGCGCGGCCAGCAGCAGCAGCGCGCGGTTCTCGTTGGAGGGATCGTTGGGAACGGCCACCCTGGCGCCTTGCGGCAGGTCCTTGGGCGACTTCAGCTTTTGCGAGTAGATGCCCAGCGGCGAGATGTACGTGTAGCCCACGCTGACCATCTTGTAGCCGCGCTGCTTGACCTGGCTGTCGAGATAGGGCTGGTGCTGGAAGCTGTTGGCGTCGAGGTCGCCGGCGTCGAGCGCGGCGTTGGGCTGCACGTAGTCGTTGAACTCCACGACCTTGATACTCAGGCCTYCGCGCTTGGCGACTTTCTGGACCACTTGCCAGACCTGCGCGTCCGGACCGCTGACCGTGCCGACGCGCAAGGTCTGTTCCTGCGCCGGCGCGGCGCCCGAGGCCACGATGCCAAGCGTGGCGATCGCGATGGACAGGGTTTTCTGGATCGAGGGATAAAACATGGTGCTGCTATTCCTTTGTGCTCTTTGTACGCTTTGTACTGGTTCGGCTGATCCGGCGGGTTCGGCCCGTTTGCCCAATTCGGTCAAGCAAGATGCCGGGCATGAGAGTGTAAACGGACGCACGCCGCGCGCTCAATCCCCGCCCATCGCCTGCGTCTTCACTTTCGGCGCATCCTGCCAGCCGCCGCCGAGCGCGAGGAACAGGTTGATCTGATCCAGCGCGACCTGGCTTTCCGACGCGGCCAGCGAGGCTTCGGTGCTGGCCAGCGTACGGTCCGCATCGAGGCTGGACAGGTACGGCGAACGTCCGGCCTGGTAGAGCTGGCGGTTTTGCCGCGCCACCTCGTTGGCCTTGTCGCGGGCATCGCGCAGGGCCGCGGTGCGCTCCAGTTCACGCGTATAGCTGCTCAGCGCGGACTGCGTTTCGCGCAGTGCCTTGAGCACCACGCCGTCGAAGCGCGCGAGCGCCGCCTCGGCGCCGGCTTCGGTGCCATGGATGCGCGCGCGGGTGCCGCTGGTCGGAATGTTCCAGGTGATCAGCGGGCCGAAGCCCCAGTGCGCCGTCGGCGCCTGGCCAAGATGGTCCAGGATGCCGGTAAAGCCGGCGGAAGCGCCGATACGGATGGACGGATAGAGATCCGCCGTGGCGACGCCGATCTTTGCCGTGGCCGATGCGAGTTCGCGCTCGGCCTGGCGCACGTCGGGCCGGCGCTTGAGCAGCGCTGCGCCGTCGCCCACGGGCAAGGCCTGGCTCAGCCTGGGTTCTTCATGGCAGGCATATTCCGTCAGCGACGCGGCGGTGGGCGGCTTGCCCAGCATCACCGCCAGGCGGTACGCCGCGCCTTCCTGCTCGGCCTTGAAGCGTGGCAATGCAGCGCGCAGCGTGTCGGCCTGGGCCTGGGAGCGCAACAGGTCGACCGGCTGGCCGCGCCCCGCCTCTACCATCTTGCGCGCCAGTTCGACGCCGCGGCGCTGCAACTCGAGCTGGCGCTCGGCGACTTCCAGTTCATGCGTGGCGGCGCAGCCCTGCACATAGGCCCGCACCGTCTCCGCGGCCACGCCCACGCGCGCCTGGTCGAGCGCGGCCTGGCTGGCCTGCGCGCCGGCCAGCGCCGCTTCGTCCGCGCGTGCGAGCTTGCCGAAGAAGTCGATCAGGTAGGAGACGTTAAGGCCGACGTCGCCAAAGTTCATCACCGGAATCTTCTCTTCCTTGAGCAGCGGCTCTCCGGCGATCTGCCCGCGCTGCGCACCGGCCAGGAAACGGGCCTCGGGCAGGTTCTCCGCCTCCACCTCGTGATAGACCGCGATGGCGCGCTTGAGATTGGCGGCGGCGACGCGCAGATCCGTATTGGCGGTCAGCGCTTCCTGCACCAGCTTGTCGAGCCTGGGGTCGTCGTACAGGCGCCACCAGCCGTCGGGCACGGCGCCGATCGACACGGCCGGGTTGTCCGTGCCGAGCAAGGGGCCATTGGCGGCGGGCGCGTTCACGGTCGCATTTTCCGGCACGTGGTAATCGGGGCCGACGGTGGTGCAGGCGAACAGCAGCGGCACCAGGGCCGGCAGCAAGGCTAGGCGCAAGGCGTTCACTGCACGGCTCCGTGGGTTGCGGCAGCCTGGCCCGAGGCCGCGAGCTTGTCCTTGCCGGCCGGCTCGCGCACCGATACGGTGGCCGTGCGGCCCGCCACCAGCCGCAGATCGGCGGGCGGATTGTCCAGCACGATGCGCACCGGGATGCGTTGCGCGAGGCGGACCCAGTTGAAGGTCGGGTTCACGTTCGGCAGCAGGTTGGACCCGTTGCTGCGGTCCCGGTCCTCGATGCCGGCGGCAATGCTTTGCACATGGCCATGCAGCACGCCGGATTCGCCCATGATGCGGATCTCCACCGGATTGCCGATATGGATGCCATGCAGCTTGGTTTCCTCGAAATAGCCTTCCACGTGGAAGGAATTCGCGTCGACCATCGACAGCACCGGGCGGCCCGTGTTGACGTAGTCGCCAAGGCGCGGCAGCCGGTCGTTCAGGTAGCCATCCACCGGGCTGAGCACGATGGTGCGCTCCAGGTTGAGCCTGGCGATATTGACCGCCGCCTGCGCCTGCGCCAGCGCGGCTTCGCCTTGCTGGACCTTGGCCAGACCTTCTTCCACCACTTCCTTGGAAACCACCTCGGACAGCGCCTGGCTGCGCCGCGCCTCGCGGCGGGCCTGGGCCAGCGTGGCGCTTTGCGCGGCCACCGTGGCCTGCGCCTGCTGCAGCGCCAGYGCGAAGCGGTCGCGGTCGATCTCGAACAGCGGCTGGCCGCGCTGCACGCGCTGGTTGTCCTTGACCAGGACCTTGGTCACCAGGCCGGACACGTCAGGCGCGATCTGCACCACGTCGGCGCGGATATGGCCGTCGCGCGTCCATGGCGCGACCGTGTAGTAATCCCACAGGTGTTTGACGACGACGACCGCGACCGCGGTGACGACAAGGGTGAGGACGATGGGTCCAAGCGTACGAAGATTGAGTTTCATGACTGCAGCCGATAGGCCAGGTAGACGGTGCCACCCAGGACGATCCCGTATAAAGCCAGATTGAACAGCGACCGGTGCCAGACCAGCCGGTAAAAGCCCACACGCGCCAGCACGGCGCGCGTGCAGGCGGTGATCAGGAAAGCCACCAGCATCCACGCCAGCAGGCTCGGGACAAACACACCATAGACGTCGACTTCACCGCTCATTGCCATTGCTCGCTGTATTGATCGATTCCATGCTCATTTCTCCATTCCGGCCGGGCTTGCGGCCTGAGCCACAGCCGGGCTCATCGCCAGGGGCGCTGCCGAAAACAAGGCGACGTGCATTTCCACCAGCGCGGCAAACGCCTCGCGCGAGGCCTGGTCGGCACGCGTGGCCACCTTGCGGATCGCCTTGCCCATCCGCTCGCGCAGCACCTGCGGCGGGGCTTCGGCCCTGGCATCCAGGCGTGCCTGGTAGTAGCTGGCCACGCCCTGCAGCACGCGCCGCACGGCACGCTGGTGTTCCGGCGCCAGCGCGGGCAGCTCGCGCTGCAGCGCCAGCGTGCTGAGTTCGACGCGCACTTCGGTGAAGCCGTCGCTGGTGGTTTCATCCTCGCTGGCGGCCAGCCGCGGCACGATCTGCGCCAGCCGGTCCAGCATGCGGGCGCGCAGGTTGGCGTGCTCGCCGGGTTCGCGGCCGGTGGCATTGCGGGCAATGTCGCCCCAGCTCGCGCGCACCAGCCGGCGCACCGCCGCCCTGGTGCCGAAGGGGCGGGCCACCAGGGTCCACACCAGCGCGAACAGGATGCCCGCGATACCCGCCACGTTGCCGTTGAAGAAGGCATTGAAGTCGGCGTTGTATGCGCCCTGCAGGCCAATATCGTTGGCGGTGACCACCGCCAGCGGCATGGCGATCAGCGCAAGCCGCGGCTGCGCCATCATCAGGCCGATGAGCAGGTAAGGCGCCGCGAACATCAGCACCAGCATCTCGAAGTCGTGCGCGTTGGGCAGGACCACGAACAGGTAGACCGTTGCCAAGACCAGGCAGACCACGTTCCAGCGGAAGAAGGAGCGGATCATCGGCGCCGGCTCGTCCATCGCGGCAAAGAAGCAGCAGGACACCGCGCCCAGCGCGACGGCGCCGGCGCCGTCCGCCCAGCCCGTCCAGATCCAGACCAGGCCCATGCAGAAAATGGCCAGGGCGGTCGTGGCGGTGGAGAACAGCAGCATGCCGTGATCGTAGTGCCGCGCCGCGCCCACGCCCCAGCGCTGGAACACCGGCGTCCAGTCGCCCTGCGGGGCGGCCTCGCCGATGCGGCGCTGCAGCGAGACGCAGTCCTGCCACAGCTCCATCAGTTCGAGCAAACGGCCTTCGGCGGTGGCGGCCAGCGCGGCGTGCCAGTCCGGGCCGGCGCTGCCGGCATCGAGACCCGCGTCATCGGCGGGCGCGGCAGGAGACAACTGCAACGCGGGCAGCGGCGCTTGCGCGCCCTCCCCGATCCACGCCGAGACCTGCGCCATGTTCTGCGACAGCCGGCGGGGCACGCCCGCCGCGTGCTGGTGGAGCGCCTCCACCACGGAGGCCAGCGACGACAGCACGGGCAGCAGCATGGTCATGCGGCCGCGCAACTCCTGCGCGTGCTTCACGCGCGCGGCGCTTTCGGCGTCGTAAGAAAGCTGGCTGATCAACTGGTCGAGCGCGAGGATGTCGGCGGCCAGCCGGTGCCGGCTGTGATGGCGCGAGACCTTGGCGGCCGGCTGCGCGGATAGCATATCGGTGGCCCACAACGCGGCATCGGCCAGCCATTGCGCGGATCTCTGGCCGAGCACCGTGGCCACCTTGGCCGGGAAGATGGTCGAGCCGACGATGCTCGCGCACAGGATGCCCAGGCAGATTTCCTCGGCGCGCGCCACCGCGAGATCGAACACGCCGCCGGGATCGCCCACGGCAGGCAACGCCACCATGGGCAGCGTATAGGCCGCCAGCATGAACACATAGCTGCGCGGCGTACGGTGCAGCAGGGCGATATAGAGCAGGACCCCGATCCACAACGCAACCGCGGCCATCAGCAAGACCGGCGCATTGACCAGCGGCGGCACCATGGCAACCGCCGCGGCCGCGCCCAGCAGCGTGCCGARCACGCGGTACAGCGCTTTGGAGCGGGTCGCGCCGGTGAGCGGATGCGCCACGATATACACGGAAGCCATCGCCCAGTAGGGGCGCGGCAGACCGAGGTACAGCGCGATGAACAGCGCCAGCATGGCCGCTGCAAAGGCTTTAAAGGAAAAGATCCAGTCTCTTCCGGTTGGCCAGCTCAACATGTTCTCAGGACCCGGAAGCGGTATTGGGCGCGGACTCGGCGGCGCGTGCGAGTGCGTCGAGAACGCGCATGGCGCCCTCGAAATCCTGCTCGCTGATGTCGGCGAAGACCGTGGCGCGCACTTGCTTGAGTTCGATCTCGATTCTTTCGGCCAGCGCCTCGCCGGCGTCGGTCAGCCAGAGCGTATTGGCCCGCCGGTCGTTCGCATCGACCTCCCGGCGCACCAGGCCGGCGGCGCAGAGCTGGTCGAGCAAGCGCACCAGCGATGCGCCTTCGAGCCCCACATAGTCGGCCAGCCTGACCTGGCGCACACCGCCGCCAAGGCGGCGGATAAACAACAAGGGCCCGGCGGCCGCGGCGGAAATGCCGTAGGCGGTGACGGCGCCCTGGGAGATCTGGCGCCATTGGCGGCCGGCCAGCATGAGCTGGCCGGTAAAGGCGAAACGGAGGGCGTCGATAGGAGGCATGGACTAAATGATAGCAGCCATATAGTTAGGATGCAAATGATCACCATGCGAAGCAATATCGTATTGCGTCGTGCGAATAATGCAGCACACGGACCGCAGGACGGCAGTGCAAGCTCGCCGCCGCCGATATCCATGGGATATCACTGCCGCTGAAATGAATATTGGACACCTAGCGGCACGGTCCCTTAGCCTTTTGGGATAAACCCGGCCCCGGAGCCGGGGTACAAGAGGAGACCCGATGCACCCTGTCCGCCGCCTGCCGCTGGCCGCCATGGCCGCCAGCGCACTCGTGCCCGGCACCGGCGCCGCGCGCCGACTAGCCCGAACGGCCCACCAGGATGATGGTGTCGTCCCCGCCCGGCAACAGCACCGATCGTGCCAGCATTCCCAAGCCATGACATTCGTCACCAGAGCAAGGCCAAGCAGACACGCCTGACACGCCAACTAGGAGACTCCGCATGACCAGCTTCCTGCGCTATGAACAACAGGGCCACATCGCGACCCTGACCATGAACGAGCCCGAGCGGCGCAACCCGCTCACCGGCAATACCGCGGTGGCCGACTTCCTGGATGCCATCGACCGCATCCACCGCGACACCAGCGTGCGCGCGGTGATCATCACCGGCGCCGGCTCCGCGTTCTCGTCGGGCGGCAATATCCGCGACATGGAGCGCCAGGCCTCAGGCCAGGTGCCGGGCATGGAGATTCGCCAGGACTATCGCCTGGGCATCCAGCGGCTGCCGCTGGCGCTGTTCAACCTGGAGGTGCCGGTGATTGCCGCCGTCAATGGCGCGGCCATGGGCGCGGGCCTCGATCTGGCGTGCATGTGCGATATGCGCATTGCCTCGGAGCAGGCGCAGTTTGCCGAGAGCTTCGTCAAACTGGGGATCATTCCGGGCGATGGCGGCGCGTGGCTGCTGCCGCGCGTGATCGGGCTGTCGCGAGCGGCGGAGCTGACCTTTACCGGGCAGGTCATCGATGCGCGCCAGGCGCTGGAGTGGAATCTCGTTTCGCGCGTCGTGCCGGCGGAGCAGTTGCTGCCCACGGCCAATGAACTGGCGGAGCGCATCGCCGCCAATCCGCCGCATGCGGTACGGCTGGCCAAGCGCCTGCTGCGCGAAGCGCTGCACACACGGCTGGATACGCTGCTGGAATTGTCGGCCGGCTTCCAGGCGCTGTCGCACCAGACCGCGGACCACCGGGAAGCGGTCTCCGCCTTCCTGGACAAGCGCCAGCCGGCGTTCACCGGCAGTTGATCCGGCACCACACCAACTTCCATCCCCGCACATCCGGAGCACCGCCATGCAGCAAGCCGTCATCGTAGACGCCATCCGATCCCCCATGGGCCGGTCCAAGCCCGGCTCGGCCTTTACCGGGTTGCACCCCACGGAATTGCTGGCGCAGGTGCTGGCCGGGCTGGTGGAGCGCAACAAGCTGGACCCAGGGCTGGTGGAAGACGTCATCACCGGCTGCGTCAGCCAGGTGGGCGAGCAGTCCGCCACGCCGGGCCGCGTCGCGTGGCTGGCGGCCGGCTTTCCCGAGCATGTGCCTTCCACCACCATCGACCGCAAGTGCGGCTCCAGCCAGCAGGCCGTGCATTTTGCCGCGCAAGGCATCATGGCGGGCGCCTACGATATCGTGATCGCCTGCGGCATCGAATCGATGAGCCGCGTGCCGATGGGCTCCGGCCGCATCGGGCAGAACCCCTACGGGCCGTCCTTCGAGGCGCGCTACGCGCCCGGGCTGGTGTCGCAGGGCGTGGCGGCGGAGCTGGTCGCGGCGCAGTGGGAACTGTCGCGCGGCGACCTCGACAACTACGCCGCGCAATCACACCAGCGCGCGCACCAGGCGCAAGAAGCTGGCGCTTTCCGCCGCGAGATCCTGCCGATCCGCACCGCCGCCGGCCTGGTCCAGCACGATGAAACCATCCGCCCCGCCACCACGGCCGAGCGCCTTGCCACGCTGGCGCCGTCGTTTCGCGACGAGGCGCTGGGCCAGCGCTTCCCGCAGATCGGCTGGAACGTAACCGCGGGCAATGCCTCGCAGATCAGCGACGGCGCCTGTGCCATCCTGCTGATGAGCGAACGCGCCGCCTCGCGCCTGGGCTTGAATGCGCGGGCGCGTTTCGTGGCCTTCGATGCGTGCGGCGACAGCCCGCTGACCATGCTGACCGCCCCGATCCCGTCAAGCAAGCGCGCACTGGAAAAGAGCGGCTTTGGCCTCGATGCGATTTCCCACTACGAGATCAACGAAGCCTTTGCCTGCGTGCCGCTGGCCTGGCAGCGCGCGCTCGGCGCCGATCCCGCGCGCCTGAACCCGCGTGGCGGCGCGATCGCGCTTGGCCATCCGCTGGGCGCCTCGGGCGCGCGCCTGATGACCACCATGCTGCACGCGCTGGAAGACAGCGGCGAGCGCTACGGCCTGCAGTCGATGTGCGAGGCCGGCGGCATGGCCAACGCCACCATCATCGAACGGCTCTGAGCCGGTACCTGTGCATCCATACCAAGAACGAGGAGAGTCCAGATGAAACTTGCCAACATGTCCGCCGTCGTCACCGGGGGCGCCTCGGGGCTGGGCCTCGCCTGCGCCCGCCGCCTCACCGAGCGCGGCGTGGCCGTGGTGATCGCCGACCTGTCCGAAGAGAATGGCGCCGCCGCCGTGCGGGAACTCGGCGAGCTGGCCCGCTTTGTCCAGGCCGATGTCTGCGATACCGCGCAGATGACCCGCGTGTTCGACGCGGCGGACGCCCTGGGCACCATGCGCGCGCTGATCCATTGCGCCGGAGTGGGCGGCCCGGTGCGCCTGGTCGAGAAGGACGGCCAGCCCGGTTCGCTGGAAAAGTACGAATCGATCGTGCGCATCAACCTGGTCGGCACCTTCAACACGCTGCGTCTCGCGGCGGCGCGCATGGCCCGCAACGAACCGGTCGACGGCGAGCGTGGCGCCTGCGTGCTGACGGCATCGGTAGCCGCCTACGAAGGGCAGATCGGGCAGATCCCCTACGCCTCGGCCAAGGCCGGCATCGTCGGCATGACGCTGGTGGCGGCGCGCGACCTGGCCCAGCGCATGATCCGCGTCTGCACGATCGCGCCCGGCCTGTTCGATACGCCGCTGCTGGCGCGCCTGCCGGAGAACGTGCGCGCATCGCTCGGCGCCTCGGTGCCGCACCCGGCGCGGCTGGGCACGCCGGATGAGTTCGCCTCGACCGCGCTGCATATCCTGGAAAACGCCATGCTGAACGGGGAGACCATTCGCCTGGACGGCGCGATCCGCATGACGCCGCGCTGAACCAAAGCGCCGCTTGCGAAGCCCCGGTGCTGTCCACGGGGCCGCGCGGCTTCGAATCTGGTTATCATGCTCCGGTCACCGCCACCGCACGCACGAACGCCGCGCCTCCTATGCGAAACCGGATCAACGAAGAAATCACCTTCCGCAAGCTGGAAGTCCTGCTTGCCTACATGGAGACCGGCAACCTCGCCAAAGCCGCCGAGGCGCTGGACGTGAGCACCGTCAGCGTGCATCGCGCGCTGCACTCGCTGGAAGAGGGCATGCGCTGCGCCCTGTTCCGCCACGAAGGGCGCAACCTGCTGCCGACCGAAGCCGCGCATGTGCTGGCGGATGTGGCCGACGATGTGATCAAGACCATGGCCGACGGCATCCGCGCCACGCGCCAGGCCGCCGGGTACTCGGCCGATCACATGAAGATCGGCTCGCTCTATTCGCTGACCATCCGCACCGTGCCGGACGTGGTGATCGGCATCAAGGTCAGGCGGCCGGAACTGCAGGCGGAACTCGTGCTGGGCTCCAACGCGGACCTGCTCTTCAAGCTCAAGCAAGGCGCCATCGACGCGGCGCTGATGGCCATGCCAGAGCCGGATACGGAGATCGAGTCCATTCCCTTGTTCGAGGACGAGATCTACTTCGCCGCGCCAGCGGATTCGCCCTACGCGCAGCAAGCATCCATCGACCTGCGGCAATGCAGGGACGAGCCCTTCGTCACGCTCAGCGAGGGCTTCATCACCTATCAAGGCTTTATGGAGGCCTTCCGCATTGCCGACTTCACGCCCAATGTGGTGATGAAGGTCGGCGACATCTTCTCGCTGATGAACCTGGTCAGCGGCGGCGTGGGCTACGCCCTGCTGCCAGGCCGCGTGCGCGACGTGTTCCCGCACAAGGTGACGCTGATCCCGCTGTCCTCGCAATACCGGCTGCGCCAGACCATCGGGCTGAGCTTCCTGCGGCGGCGCGAGCGGGATCCGAACCTGCTGGCGCTGGCGGCGGTGTGCAGGTTGGCGATGCGGGCGCCGAGCTAGATACCGGCAACGGACTCTGCGCAAACGCCTGTGGAGTACGTTATTGGTGACGCCTCAGGCGTCCCCAAGGGCGCCGCGGGGGCGATTCCACTTGGCGTCCATCCGAACGGATTCTGCACTTGCTCTCGCACCCAGTGCGAACCCGTGACCATTTTTCGTGCAATAGCCAATCTGCACATAGCCAAACAGGCTGAGCAGTTGCGCCCAATTCCTGGCCAATCCCTTCTAGCGGACCAAACGTGGGCGTCAGGCATGTATCCGGAAATTTCCGCATGCAAATTCGCTTACTGCGCTACGCTGCCGCATCGACACCGATCTGGCACGTATTTGAATCCGCAATGGAGAAGTCATGGGAGCGAGCAAGCCAAACGGACTGGCTTCGGCTAAAGCCGTTCGCCGGCATTGGTGTACCGGAAAATATCACCGGCGCCGAATGGCAGAGGAAAATCAAGGGTCGTACTGGCATTGTCGCATTCAAGAACTATTGGAGGCGCTCAGGCCAGTCCAACGCAACTGGCGGTCATATTGACCTCTGGAATGGCTCCAGGTTGACGTCAAGCAGTGCTCAGGGTGCAGTAACCAACTTCCTGCGCTTTGTGGTCGGCGTCAATGCCACGCCCTTTTACTCTGATCTGGGCAACTCAAGCGAAATATTGTTTTGGGACATCAAGTGAAACGTGTGGCTTCCGTTGTCTTGTTAAGTGCCATCGGCGCAGTCATTGGGCTTTTGGCTTCGTTGCCGCTTGCTCGATTTGTCCCGATTTGCGGAGAAGATTGTTCAGGGCAGCGACTTGCGCAGACTGCGTCCTGGTCGCTTGGCACTGCGGCCCTTTTCCTGCTAGCTGGTATTTTCTGGTTTCGGAGCCCTGCTTCCCATTGGACCAACTGGCTCGTCCGGCTCGTCGTACTTGTGCTGCTAGTTGGCGGCGCATCGGCGGCAAGCTATGTCCACAAGCTCCAGGTCGAGAATGAATACCTGCACAGCATCCGCGAAATACAGCGCAGCAGCGATTTCCCCACGTTGGTGATCCTGAAGAAGGAAGTGTCCGTACTTGCAAGCTCCGAGGCTGACGGCTCACCAACGCTCTTCCGTGCGGCGAGGTGGGAACGGTGCGCAATTGGGCGTCAAGAGAGCCTGCCACCGAGGCGGATCGAGATTCAGTGCCGCGCTGGGACGGGATGGCTAAGTGCGGAAGACGCGAAAAATCTGATCGCCGTCGCGCCACGGGACAACCATCCGTGAACCCTCCTGATTGCGCAGCACAACGAGATCCGGAATAAGGGAGGGCGCATCGGCGCGATGGTTGCAGCGGGCAAATCAGAAATCCAGCAAACGAGCTTGCCACTGCTGCAACGAGCGCCTCTCATCCGGACGGCGTCGACTAACCCACCACCGCCTTGGTCGCCAGAAACAACAACGACGGCCCCAGCAAGCACCCCAGGCCAGTGTGGAACGTCGCCACCAGCGCACCATAAGGCACCAGCCTGCGATCCGTCGCCGCCAGCCCCGCCGATACACCGCTGACAGTACCCGCCAACCCGCCGAACACCATCGCGGCGCGCGGGTTGTTCAGGCCAAGGAAGCCTGCCGCCATGGGCGTTCCCACCATCACGATGATGGCCTTGATCAGCCCCGTGGCAATGCTCAGCGCGATCACGTCGGAGCTGGCGCCCAGCGCGGCGCCGGTCACCGGCCCCACGATATACGTCACCGCCCCGGCGCCGATGGTGGTCATGCTGACCGCGTCGCTGTAGCCGAACGCGCGCGCCACCGCGGCACCCACGATAAACGGCAGGATGGTGCCGAGCAGCAGGGAGATGGCGCCTACCAGCCCCGCCTTGCGCGCCTCCGTGACCTGCACTTCGAAGGCGGTGGCGACGATGGCGAAATCGCGCAGCATGGCGCCGCCCATCAGGCCGATACCGGAGAACAGCGAGATGTCGGCCAGGCCCTTCTCCTTGCCGGTGGCGATGCCACCGTAGTAAGCCAGCAGCAGGCCTATCACGATGGCGATGGCGGAGGCATGGACACGGCCGAAGGTCAGCCAGCGTGACAGGCGCGAGGACAACCACATGATGATGCCAACGGCAGCGAAGGCGGTGACCAGGCCGTTTTGCAACAGGATGGTATCCAGCAGGTGGGGAATGGATTGTGCGGAGGAAATCGACATGGCGGCCTCTCAGTGCGAAGCGTGGCTGGGGGTGGCTTCAGGGGACGGCAGCGGCGGCAAGGGCGCGTGGTCGCCGGTGCGGCTGAGCACGGCGATGCAGCAGGCTGACACCAGCACCGCGCCGATTGCCGCGATCAGGGCTACCGGCCCGCCGCGCAGCGCGGCCACCACGTTCTGCTGCGCAGCCATCGCTACCACCACGGGGATATACATCGCGCCCCAGAAGCCCACGCCCGCTTCGGTCTCCTTGGGCAAGAGCCCGCGCCCGTGCAGATAGAGCCGTATCGAAATCAGCAGCAGCATCGCGATGCCGACGCCGCCCACATTGGCCTTGACGCCGATGGCAATCCCCAGCAATTCGCCGAGGAACAGGCCGGCGAGATGGCAGAGCGCCAGCAAGGCGGTTCCGTAGATGATCATGGTGCTGTCTCCTGATGGCCTGTCCACATGCTTGCGCGCAGGCTGGTTCCGGGTTTGTGTTTGGCCCGCTCTATGGGCGGCGGGTCCGCCGGTGCAGGGAGCGGGCTTGTGCGCGCACATCCGTCCGGTATGGATGCAATCTAGGCGAGCCGCCGCAGCGCATCAATCAACCCGGGGAGTGAATCGTTAGCATGGGATTAACGTCGCGCCAGGAGCCTTGAATGCTCGTAGTGACCGGACAGGCATTTGCCCGCCGCGCAGCGGCGTTCGGTCCGCACGCAGTGCGAGTGACCGGCTTGCATGTCGTGCCGCCAACACTTACACCTAGAGTAACGATGCCGCGGGCAGCGTCATTGCTTGCGCCGCACGCCGTGCGTATCTTGGTGCCATCACCCGCATCAAGCACACCGGAGACGCGATGCCGAACCCAGCCACGGACAGACAGTGGGACACCCGCCGCACGGAGAAGCGCCGCCGCCTTGCCCGCGGCGCCGCCTTTGCCAGCGGCCGCGTCGTGCCCACCGCCGACATCATCCCTTTTCTCGAAGCCATCACCGCGCCGGGCGACCGCGTGGTGCTGGAGGGCAACAACCAGAAGCAGGCCGATTTCCTCTCGCGCTCGCTGGCCGGGGTGGACCCGGCCAAGGTGCACGGACTGCACATGATCATCCCGAGCGTGAGCCGGGTGGAACACCTCGACCTGTTCGAGCGAGGCATCGCCAGGAAGCTGGACTTTGCCTTTGCCGGCGCGCAGAGCCTGCGCATCTCGCAGTTCCTGGAAGACGGGCAACTGGAAGTCGGCGCCATCCACACGTACATTGAGCTGTACGCGCGACTCTATGTGGACCTGACGCCGAACATCGTGCTGATCGCCGGCTACAAGGCCGACCGCGACGGCAACCTCTACACCGGCGCCAGCACCGAGGACACGCCGGCGCTGGTGGAGGCCGCCACCTTCCGCGACGGTATCGTGGTGGCCCAGGTCAACGAGATCGTGGACGACCCCGCCGGCCTGCCCCGCGTGGATATCCCCGGCTCGTGGATCGACTACGTGGTGCAGGCGGACAAGCCCTTCTTCTGCGAGCCGCTGTTCACGCGCGATCCGCGCCTGATCAAGCCGGTGCACGTGCTGATGGCGATGATGGCGATCCGCGGCGTGTACGAGCGCCACCAGGTGCAATCGCTCAACCACGGCATCGGCTTCAATACCGCGGCCATCGAACTGATCCTGCCAACCTACGGCGAGTCGCTCGGACTCAAGGGCAAGATTTGCAAGTACTGGACGCTGAACCCGCACCCCACGCTGATTCCCGCCATCGAATCCGGCTGGGTGGAAAGCGTGCACAGCTTCGGCAGCGAACTCGGCATGGAGAACTACGTGGCCGCGCGGCCCGATGTGTTTTTCACCGGCGCCGATGGATCGATGCGCTCCAACCGCGCCTTCTGCCAGCTTGCCGGGCAGTATGCGGTGGACCTGTTCATCGGCTCCACCCTGCAGATCGACGGCGACGGCCATTCCTCCACGGTCACACGCGGCCGCTTGTCCGGCTTTGGCGGCGCGCCAAACATGGGCCACAACCCCGGCGGGCGGCGTCATCCCACGCCCGCCTGGCTGGACCTGATCGAGACCGACGATCCGCTGGCGCGCGGCCGCAAGCTGGTGGTGCAGATGGTGGAGACCTTCCAGGCCGGCGGCAAGCCGACCTTCGTCGAATCGCTCGACGCGGTGCAGGTGGCGAAGGACAGCGGCATGCCGCTGGCGCCGGTGATGATCTACGGCGACGACGTAACCCATGTACTGACCGAGGAAGGCATCGCGTATCTCTACAAGGCGCGCTCGCTGGAGGAACGCCGCGCCATGCTGGCGGCGGTCGCCGGCGTGACGCCGATCGGACTGCGCCACGACCCCGCCACTACGCGCCGCATGCGCAGCGACGGCCTGATTGCGCTGCCGGAGGATCTCGGCGTGCAACGCGGCCAGGCAACCCGTTCGCTGCTCGCGGCAAAGAGCATGGCCGACCTGGTCGACTGGTCGGGCGGGCTGTACGAGCCGCCCGCACGGTTCCGGAGCTGGTGATGGCGAGCCCCGCATGGCTCGCCGGGCCGGGCATCGATGGCGCCTTCGAACCGGAGGCGATTGCGCTGGCGGATCTCGCCGTGAGCGCGCTGATCGACGAGGCCGCGCTGTCGCCCAAGCCCGGGCTGGTCGATGGCCGCGGCAATGGCGCGCATGCCGATCTCAACCTGGACCTGATGCGCGTCTCGGCGCGCGCGCTGCACCCCGCCTTCGCCGAAATGGCGGCAGCGGGCATGCGCGCCGCCCGGCCCGGCGTGGCGCTGCGCGAGCGGCTGGGCGCGCTCGGCCGGGACGCCGAGGCCGCCATGATGCGCGCCACCGGCGGCATCAACACGCATCGCGGCGCGATCTGGAGCCTGGGCCTGCTGGTGGGCGCGGCTGGCCTGCACCGGGATACGCGCAGTGCGCACGGCGTGGCACGGACCGCCGGCGCCATCGCGCGCCTGCCCGACCGCCATCGCCCCGCGCACACCGGCAACAAGGGCGAACGCGCGTGCATCGACTACGGCGTCAGCGGCGCGCGCGGCCAGGCGCAGGCAGGCTTCCCGCATGTACTACGCGCCGGCCTGCCTGAGCTGCGGCGCAGCCGCGCGCGCGGCGACGCGGAGCCCAGCGCGCGCGTCAACGCGCTGCTGGCGATCATGCGCCGCCTCGACGATACCTGCGTGCTGGCCCGCGCCGGCCGCGAAGGGCTTGCGCTGATGCAGGAAGGCGCCAGCCAGGTGCTCGCGGCAGGCGGCATCGCCACGCTGGCCGGACGCCGCCTGCTGCGCCGCCTGGAAGCCGGCATGCTGGCCTGCAACGCCTCGCCCGGCGGCGCGGCCGATCTGCTCGCCGCCACTTTTTTCCTGGACCGGTTGCCATCCGCGACACCGCCGGTACATTGCCCCGTGCAAGGAGACAACTAATGGAACAGCTCCAGTTCGAATATCCCGCCGGTGCGCCGGCAAGCCAGCGCGTGCTGGTAGGCGTGGTCGGCTCCGGCGACCTTGAAGTGATGGTCGAGCCCGGTACGTCCGGCACCACCACCATCCATGTCACCACGTCGGTGGACGGCTACGGCAAGGTCTGGGACGCGCAGCTCTCGCGCGTGTTCAGCGCCGAACCGCGCGCCGCCATGCGTATCCGCATCCACGATTTCGGCGCCACGCCGGGGGTGGTGGGCATGCGGCTGGCGGAAGCCTTCGAAGCGCTCGGCACCGATGGCGGGGAGCAATCATGAACCACGCATCGCTACTGACGCGCGAGAGCTTTGTCGAGCTGGGCGCACGCGCAAGGGCGCATGCGCTGCTCGATCCCGGCAGCTTCCGCGAACTGGCGGGCCCGTTCGATCGACTGGTCTCGCCGTGGCTGGAACGCCAGGGCGTAGTGCCGCAGGCCGACGACGGCGTTGTGGTGGCCAAGGGCCGCATCGGCGGACAGCCCACCGTGGTCCTCGCCATCGAGGGCGCGTTCCAGGGCGGCAGCCTGGGCGAAGTGGGCGGCGCCAAGATCGCCGGTGCGCTGGAACTGGCCGCGCAGGACAACCGCCGCGGCGTGCCCACGCGCGCCGTGATTTTGTTCGAGACCGGCGGTGTGCGGCTGCAGGAAGCCAATCTGGGACTGGCCGCCATCGCCGACATCCACGCGGCCATCGTCGACCTGCGCCGCTACCAGCCGGTGGTGGGCGTGATCGCCGGGACGGTGGGCTGCTTCGGCGGCATGTCGATCGCGGCGGGGCTGTGCAGCTACCTGGTGGTGACGCGCGAAGCGCGGCTGGGCCTCAACGGCCCGCAGGTGATCGAGCAGGAAGCGGGCGTCGCTGAATACGATTCGCGCGACCGGCCGTTTATCTGGAGCTTTACCGGCGGCGAGCAGCGCATCGCCACCGGCCTGGCCGACCGCTACGTCGACGACGACAGCGATGCCATCCGTGCCGCCGTGCAAGCGCTATTGGCAGGCGGCGTGCCGGCCGCGCACCGCAGCGAACGCTACGCGCACTACCTGCAATGCCTGGCCGAATACGATCCGGCGCGCCAGCCGGAGCCGGAGACCGTCCGCGCCATCTACGCACCAGGAGCAAAGTCATGAGTACAAGCACGAGTACAGCAAGCGCCCCAGGCCGCGGCGAAACCTGGCTCGCGGCGCTGACCCGCAACGCCCCGCGCCGCCCCGGCTATCCCGCCACCGTGCAGGTTGCCGACGCGGAGCTTGGCGGTCGGCCGGCACGCTTTATCGCGGTGGTGCCCGACGCTGCCAACGCCTACCCGCGCGTGCGCGGCGGCGAGGTGGGCCTGCTCGAAGGCTGGTCGCTCGCGCAGGCGGTGCATGAAGCCGTGCAGGCCGACCGCGACGCCGCGATCAGGCGGCCCATTGTCGCCATCGTCGATACGCCCAGCCAGGCCTATGGCCGGCGCGAGGAAGCCTTCGGCATCCACCAGGCCCTGGCCGGCGCGGCCGGCGCCTACGCCACGGCGCGGCTGCAAGGGCATCCCGTGATCGCGCTGCTGGTCGGGCGCGCCATGTCCGGCGCCTTCCTGGCGCACGGCTACCAGGCCAATCGCCTGATCGCGCTGGACGATGCCGGCGTGGAAGTGCACGCGATGGGCAAGCAGGCCGCCGCCCGCATCACCATGCGCAGCGTGGAGGACCTGGAGAGCTTTGCCGCCAGCGTGCCGCCGATGGCGTACGACATCGGCAACTACGCCACGCTGGGGCTGCTGTGGAAAATGATCGGCGTGAAACACGCCGCGCAGCCGGATGCTGCCGATCTCGACGCCGTGCAGGGCGCGCTGCTGGCGGCGCTGGCCGATATCCAGGCCGACCCGCAGCCCGATCTGCGCAGCCGCCTCGGCGGGCAAAACCGGCAGGCTTCCGGCCGCGTGCGCGAAGTACTCGCGCAGCAGTGGCAGGACTGAAGCCATGGCATGCCGCGCCGCAGGGCAATGACATGACCGCACGCACGCTGCTGCCACACGACCTGCTGTGGCTCACCGACCCGCAGGCCTTCGCCGGTGCCAATGCGCTGCCTGCCTGGGCGACGGTCGAATGGCTGGCGCGTGCGCCGCTTGTCGTGCGGCGCGACCGCCTTGACGGTGCCCGCGTCCCGGTCGGGCTGCGCGGCACCACGCGCGCGCAGCGCCACGCGGCGTGGCTGCCCGATACGCAAGTGGCGCGCGTGGTGACGCCGGGCATGATCGCGCGGCAGGCGCGCTGGCGGGACCATCCACGCCGCCGGGAATTGCCGGCGCTGGCCGCGCTCGCTCGCGTGGCGCCGCTGCTGGACGATGCGCAGGTGAACTGGGGCGTGACGGGCGGAACCGGCTTCACGCTCGCCTCCGGCATCGATGTGCTGCATGCCGGCAGCGATCTCGATCTGCTCGTCACCGCCACCGTGCCGCTTGCCACGGGCACCGAACGGGCGCTCGCCGCCCTGCTCGACGCTACCGATGTCCGCATCGATATCCAGGTGTCCACGCCCTTCGGCGCCTTTGCGCTGCGCGAACGCGCACGCACGGGAGGCCGCGTGCTGCTCAAGACGGCGAACGGTCCCGTCATGAGCAACGATCCATGGCACCCCCTGATTTGCAGCACGCCATGAGCACGCTGTTCACCTTCCCCGGCCAGGGCGCCCAGCGTCCCGGCATGCTGCACGCGCTGCCCGCTCATCCGGCGGTGCGCGCCGCGCTCGACGAAGCCAGCGACGCACTCGGGCGCGATGCGCTCGCGCTCGACAGTGCGGCCGAACTCGCCTCCACCGTGGCCGTGCAGCTCAGCCTGCTGATCGCCGGCGTGGCGATGGCGCGCTGCCTGCTTGCCGAGGGCGCCAAACCCGATGCGGTGGCAGGCCTGTCGATCGGCGCCTACCCGGCCGCGGTGTGCGCGGGCGTGCTGGACTATGCTGATGCGCTCAGGCTGGTGGCGCTGCGCGGCCAACTGATGGAGCAGGCATATCCGGACGGCTATGGCATGACGGCGATCCTGGGCATGGAACTTGGCCCGCTGGAGCGCGTGATCGCGCAGGTGCACGGGCCGGGATCGCCGGTCTACCTGGCCAACCTCAATGCGCCCGCCCAGTTCGTGATCGCGGGTGCCGCACCGGCCATGGCGCGCGTCGCGGAACTGGCGCTGGACAGCGGCGCGCATGCGGCCAAACCCATCGCCATCAGCGTGCCTTCGCACTGCGCCCTGCTCGACGGCGCGGCGCACGCGCTCGTTCATGCCTTCGCCGACGTGCGCCTCGACCGGCCGCGCCTGCGCTACTTCAGCGCCAGCGCGGCGCGCGAGTTGCGCGACCCCGCCCGCATCGGCGCCGACCTGGCGCGCAACCTCGCCGTGCCCGTTCGCTGGCACGAGACCATGCTGCTGGCGCGCGAATGCGGCGTGCGCCTGGCGGTGGAAATGCCGCCCGGCAATGTGCTGACGCGGCTGGCCGCGCCCCTGCTGTCCGACGGCATCGCCGTGGCCTGTGCCGACACGCGCATCGACAGCGTGGTGGCGCTCACGGCGCGCGAAGCGCTGCGGGCGTCCTCCTGAGCCAGCGCCTCAGCCCAGCGGCAATGCCGTGCTGTACAGCACCTGCTTGAGCGCAAAACTCGAACGGATGCTGGACACACCGGGGATGCGCGTGATCTGGTCGATGATCAGCCGCTCCAGCGCTTCCACGTCGGCCACCACCACGCGCAGCAGGTAATCGGCATCGCCCGACATCAGGTAGCACTCCATCACCTGCGGCAAGGTGGTGATACGCCGCTCGMAGGCATCGAGCGTTTCGCGGCGCTGCTTGTCCAGCGAGATCTGGATGAACACCACCACCTTCAGGCCGAGCCGGCGCGCATCCAGCAGCGTCACCCGGCGCGAGATCACGCCCTGTTTTTCCAGCTGCTTGACCCGCGCCAGGCACGGCGAGGGCGACAGGCTGACGCGGCTGGCCAGCTCCACATTGGTCAGGCTGGCGTCTCGCTGCAGCTCGTTGAGAATCCGGATATCCGTGGCGTCCAGGTCAATGTCCAGCACGTTGCGCTCCCGCTTTTTCGAATAGCAGCATTCTATGCCGCAGCGAGCGGGATTTGCAGTTGGCTTCGGTTTATGCTGCGGCGCAATAGACCGTAGACTTTCCAGCCTCCCCCACCCATCCGCGGCGGCGGGGCAATCTGGTCACGGAATCGAGTAGAAGCATGCAAGCACAACAAGGATGGCGCCGGTTTATTCCCCTCGCCTGCGCCGTGGCGATCTGGGGCGGCAACTGGCCGGTCATGAAGCTGGGCCTGACCCACGTCAGCCCGCTGTGGTTTGCCGCCGCGCGCTTTGTCTCGGCCGCCGCGATCAGCTTCCTGGTGCTGGGCGCCCTGCGCCGGCTGCGGCTGCCGACGCGGCAGGAGTGGCCGCTGGTGATCGGCGTGGGCCTGCTGCAGATGGCGGCCTTCACCGCGCTGGCGCTGTGGGCGCTGCAGTACGTGCCGCCGGGCCGCGCCTCGGTGATTGCCTATGCCACCTCGGTCTGGGTGATTCCGCTGTCGTCGCTGGTGCTCAAGGAGCGGCTGTCGCGCCCGCAATGGATCGCCACCGGCCTGAGCTATGCCGGTATCGCGCTGATGATCGCGCCGGCGCTGCGCGACTGGCAGCTGCATACCGCTGTGGGCCTGGTGATGCTGCTCGGCGCGTCGCTGGCCTGGTCGCTCAGCATCATCCAGTTGCGCGCGAACCGCGCGGTGCGGCTGGGCGCCGACATGATCCCGTGGGAGACCGCGGTCGCCTCGGTGCCGCTGGTGCTGCTGGCCCTGCTGCGCGACGGCGCGCCGCACTTCCTGTCGATGCCCGAGATCTGGCCGCTGCTGTTCTATACCGGGCCGCTGGCCACCGCGCTGACCTTTATCGTGGTGCTCAACATGACGCAGACCCTGCCGCCCGCCGCGACCTCGATCGCCATGCTGTGCGTGCCGGTGATCGGGCTGGTGGTGTCGGCGGTGGCGTTCCAGGAGCGCATCTCGGCGGATCTCTCGGCCGGGCTCGCGCTGATCGCGCTGGGCGTGGCAACCTCCGCACTGGCGCCCTGGCTGGGGCGGCGCCTGCCGTGGCGCAGCGCTTGATTTCCACCGGAGTTACAAGAAGACACAGTTGTATTGGCCCGCTAATACCTGACAACGGCGCGCCGCATTACAGTGGCGGCAACTACTAACCGGAGTCACCCGTGCGGAAACTTGCCACCCTTTGCGCCTTTGCCGCTGTCGCGGGCCTTGCTTCAGGCGCGGCCTTCGCGCGCGTGGACGTGGACATCGGCATCGGCCTGCCCGGCCCGGTGTTCGTCGCCCCTGCTCCGGTCTATCAGGCGGCTCCCGTCTACCAGCCGGCCCCGGTCTACCGCGCCGCGCCGGTCTACGAAGCAGCCCCGGTATATGTCGCGCCCCAGCCGGTCGTGGTGGCGGGACCTGGCTACTACGGTCCCAGATACTATGGCCGCGGCGAGCGCGAGTGGCGTGAACGCGAATGGCGCGAGCAGCGCTGGCGCGAACGCGAGCGCCATGAGCATGAGCACGAATGGCGCGACCGTGATCGCGACTGGCGCCGCTGATGGCGAGGACATGGCTGCTTCTGCTGGCACTGCTGCTATTGCGGCAAGTGCCTACGACACCGAGGCCAGCGGCAGATTCAGCAGCAGATTCTGCGGCTTCATCCTGAAGACGCCGGCCTCGTTCATCGCCGCGGCCAGATAGACCGGGCGGCCGGCAACGTCCGGCCTGACCACGGACGGATCGGCAAAATCCAGCCGGAACAGCGACAGGATGCGCCGTTGCCGCTCCGGCTCCAGTTCCTCCCCCCGGTACAGATCGTTGAGGATCTGCGTGGCCTGCGCGTCCAGCCCGATGTGCCAGGCCCAGTGCCGGTCCTCGATCGCGCTCAAGGGCATCACCGTCACTTCCACCCCGAAGAAGTGCCGCACCCACCGTGCGAGCACGCGACTGAACGCCCCGAGCGCCGCGCTGCCGCTGGCGAAGCGGATCACGGTGTCGCGGCGTTCGTTGCGGGTCCAGTAAGCCGGGGCGTTGTCGCGATCCAGCACATCCAGTTCGACCTTGCGCGCGGGAATCTGCGCTTGCGCCAGCAAGCGTCCCAGTTCGCCGTAGACGCTCCCCGATGCGTGCAGTTCGACCGTTTCGGCATCGGCCAGCATGACCGCGCCCTCCTGCAACGACACTTTTTGCGCGCGGGAGAACAGTTCCGCCGCGCGCCATTCCATCGGGTCGGGGTTGTCATGCAGGATGCCGTGCACGATCAGGTGCGCGAGCTGGTCGATAAAGACCGGCGGTACGGTCACGTTGCCCTGGCGAAAGATATCCAGGTAAGCCGCCTCGACGGTGGGCGCCGCTAACAGGCGCTCGCGCATGGCCAGCACCACGCCGTAGTTCTCGCGCGCATCGGCATCCTGCAGCGCGGCAATCTCCCCGGCGGCCACCGGCCGCCGGGGATCCGCGATCAGCGCCGCGTGYAGCGCGCGCTCGGCGTCGCACGACGCCTCCACCGGCGCCACTTCGGGACGGCGCCACCACGTACGTAGCAAGTGATCGCCGGGGAGCAACTTGCCGTCGCTGTCGCGGGCGGCGGGGTCGAAACCGGAATGGGGCCAGGCGTCGCGAGGCCAGGAAGCGGGCATGGTGAGCGGGGATACCGGGGCTGGAAGATCGCCCCAGTATCCCATAGGCGGAACCGGCTCAGCCCGCCGCGCCGCCCTGGCTGGCGCGCACCGCTTGCGCCAGCCGTTCCACGCCTTGCACGATCTGCTCATCCGAAGCCGTGGCGAACGACAGCCGCAGCGCGCCCGAGCGCTGCCCGCCCACGCTGAAGCTGGCGCCCGGCACATACATCACCCGCGCCGCGATGGCATGCGGCAGCAGGCTCGCCGCATCGGCCACGCCTTCGATCTCGCACCACAGGAACATGCCGCCCTGCGGGGTTTCGCCGCGCAGCGCGGGGCCAAAGGCATCGGCCAGCGCCCGCACCATCAGGTCGCGCTTGTGGCGGTACAGGTCGATGATGCGCGCGGTCTGCCGGGCCAGCAGGCCAGCGGCCAGGCAGGTGGCCATCGCCAGTTGCAGCCACGGCGACGTGCAGAGATCGGACACTTGCTTGGCGATCACGGCACGCCGCAGGATCTCGGCGGGCCCCGCCATCCAGCCCAGCCGGAGCCCGGGCGCCATGGTCTTGGAAAAACTGCCGAGGTAAATCACCCAGGGCGTCAGCGCGGGGTCTTGCGCGGCCAGCGACAACAGCGATGGCAGCGGCTCGCCGTCGAAACGCAGGCTGCCGTAGGGATCGTCCTCCACCACCACGATGCGATGCTGCGCGGCGAGCGCCAGCAGCGCGCGGCGGCGCTCCAGCGCCAACGTGCGGCCGCTCGGGTTGGCAAAAGTGGGCACCAGGTAAAGCAGCCGTGGCCGCTCCTCGTCACGGCAGTCAGCCAACATGGCGGCAAGGGTCTGCACGCACACCCCGTCCTGGTCGGACGGGATGCCGCGCACCGCGGCGCCGGCCAGCCGCAGCGCCTGCACGGCGGCGGGATAGGTCGGCGTCTCCACCCACACCGGCGTACCGGGCGCGACGAAGGCCTGCACCAGCAACTCGAACCCTTGCTGCGAGCCCGATGTCACCACGATCTGTTCGGGCGGCAGGGGGGCGCCGCGCCCGGCCATCAATGCCGACAACTCGCGACGCAGCGCCGGCATGCCTTCGGTCGGCCCGTATTGCAGGCATTGTGCCGGGTCGCTGGCCATGACCCTGGCCGCGGCGTCCTGCAACGCGCCGGCATCGAAGCTGGCCGGGGAGGGATAGCCGCCGGCGAAGGAGATCATGCCCGGCAGGCTCATATAGGGAAACAGTTCGCGGATGGGCGAGCCCTGCGGCTCCCGCATGGCGGGCGCGAAGGCGTACGGATGGACTGGCGTGCTCATGGGATGCTGGCGGAGAGAGGCAAAGGCGGGGCTGCGCGGCGTACTGCGAGAAATCTGGCCGGCCCCGCGCGGCAGCATGCGCGGGGCTGGCGTCGGCCGCGCTCAGTCGACCGTGGCGCCGGACAGCTTGACGATCTCGCCCCACTTGCGGCGGTCGTTGCGGACCAGCTCGGCGAATGCCTCGGGCGTGTTCGGCGCCAGTTCGGCGCCCTGCTCGCGCAGCTTGGCCTGGATGGCCGGATCGCTGGTGGCGCGTGCCAGGTCGCGGCTGATCTTCTGCGCCAGCGCGGCGGGCAGGCCCTTGGGGGCGAACAGCCCGAACCACGGGCTGGCGTCGAAGCCCTCGACCGGACCGGCCGCCGCCACGGTAGGCACATTGGGCAGCGCCGCCGAACGGCCGGCGGAGGTCACGGCCAGCGCCTTGAGCTTGCCCGAGCGGACGAACTGGATCGACGCCGGCAGGTTGTCGAACATCACGTCCACGCTGCCGCCCATCAGGTCGGCCAGCGCCGGGCTGCTGCCCTTGTAGGCAACGTGGCTCATCTGCGTGCCGGTCATGCGCTGGAACAACTCGCCGGCCAGGTGGGTCGAGGTGCCATTACCTGCCGAAGCCATGTTCACCTTGCCGGGATTGGCCTTCAGGTAGGTGATGAACTCCGCCAGCGTCTGCACGCGGGCGCGCTCGGCGAACGCCGGCGAAACCACCACTACATTGGGCACCTTGGCGACCAGCGATACCGGCGTGAAATCCGCCGCGGCGTCATAGGGCAGCTTCTTGTACAGCGTGGGATTGATGCCGAACTCGCCGACCGAACCCATCAGCAGCGTATAGCCGTCGGCCGGCGACTTGGCCGCCACGCCGGTGCCCACGATGCCGCCCGCGCCGGGACGGTTGTCCACCAGCACCGGCTGCTTCCACATCGCGGTGAGCTGGTCGCCGATCATGCGCGCCACCATGTCAGTGGTGCCGCCGGCCGGGTACGGCACGATGATGCGCACCGGCTTGTTGGGGAATTCTTCCGCGCTGGCCGTGGCCGCCGCGAGCAGGCCCATTGAAATGCCGCAATGGCCGATGATGCGAAGCAGTCGATTCATGCCGGTCTCCTCGTTTCCTTATGGTTGTGATGTCCCCTCTCGTGGTCCGTCTCTCGGGGGGCGGGGGACGCGGGAACCCAGGACGCTGGGTTCCCGGAGATCGGCATTTTTAGTCATCAACTTTTTTACATCAAGCGAGATTTACGCATAGGATGATGACTTTTTTACATCAAGTTGCAGAACCCATTCCCGCCAGGGGATTCCCACCAACGCATTGAGACCATGAGCGCCTCCCGCATTCCCAGCCTGAGCAGCCTGCGCGCCTTCGAAGCCGCCGCCCGCCACCAGAACCTGCGCCGCGCCGCGGCGGAGCTATGCCTGAGCGAGAGCGCCGTCTCGCGCCAGATCGCCACGCTGGAGAGCCAGCTCGGCGTGGCGCTGTTCCATCGCGCCAACCAGCGCGTCAGCCTCACCCCGGCCGGTTCCCTGTACGGCTACCAGGTGCGGGAAAGCCTGCAGAAGCTGCAGCGCGATACGCTGGACATCATGGCGCACGAGGGCGCGGGCGGCATCGTGGAACTGGCGTGCGTGCCGACACTGGCGGTGGAATGGCTGATTCCCCGGCTGCCCGCGTTCTATGCGCAGCATCCGCAGGTGGTGGTCAATTTCAGCGCGCAGGCGGATGTATTCCTGTTCGATGGCACGCCCTATGACGCCACCATCCACTACGGCGAGGCCAACTACCCTGGCGGACGCGCCGATCCCCTGTTCGACGAGGAATCCGTGCCGATCTGCCATCCGGACTTCTTCGCCGGCGAGGCGCCGGTCAGCGCAGAGCGGATCGCGCAGGCGCCGCTGCTGCATCTCTCGACGCGGCGGCTCGACTGGAAGAACTGGATGGAAGCCGCAGGCGTCGGCGACGTCAACGCCATGCGCGGCACGCGCTACGACCACCATAGCATGGTGATCAGCGCCGCCCGCGCCAGGCTGGGCGTCGGCCTGGTGCCGCGTTTCCTGGTGGAGGAATACCTGGCGCTGGGCCTGCTGGTGATGCCGGTGGCGCAAGCCAYGCGCTCGCAGCGCGCCTACTACCTCGTCGTGCCCGACTCGCGGCCCGTGAGCGACGCCATGTCGCGCCTGCGTACGTGGCTGCTGGCCGCGGCGCAGGATTTTGCGGCCCGCCAGGCAGAACGCCTGGAACAGCAAGCGACGATTAATCAAAAAATTTGAACATTAAATACGATACAGGGCCGCGCGCCAGATCCGTGCCAGATCTATCCTTTGTCACATGGAGACGCAACATGTTCTCCCGATTTCAACAAGACAAATAGATCATGAAAGTCACCACCGCCCGCCTGCTCCTCGCTGCCGCCATCGCCGGCACCGCCCTGCTCTCGCTGAACTCCGCCTTTGCCGCCGGCACGCACGCCGGGGACGACTACGGCTACGTGCACCGCGCCACCGACGCCTACACCAACGGCGCGCGCAAGGTCGACGCCTTCAGCGACGGCGCCCGCACGGTATTCCAGGACTATCCGTTCGGCTTCGCGGTATGAAAGGCAACGGCGGTGCGGCGCGCACCGCCCCGTCCGGGACGCACTGACAGACAGCAGGAACGCATCATGACCATCAAAGACACTGCCCTGATCCTCGCCGGATGGATTGCCGCCTGCCTGGGCAGCGGCTACCTCGTGAGTTTCGCGGCGCAGGCGCTGCAGCGCTGACAAGCCCGGCGGGCGATCGCCACCAAGCTCCCCTCATTCCTTCGCGCCAGCCGCCTCCAGTACATCCGTCAGCTTTCGGCCCGCATCGAGCGCCGCCGGAAAGCCGCAGTACACCGCGCTGTGCACCACCAGTTCGCGCAATTCCTGCGGCGTCACGCCATTGGCCAGCGCCCCGCGCAAATGCCCGGTCAGTTCCTGCGGCCGGTTGAGCGCGATCAGCATCGACACCGTGGCCAGGCTGCGCTGCTTGCGGTCGAGCCCTTCGCGCGTCCACACCGTGCCCCAGGCGAATTCCGTGACAAGTTGCTGCAGGCCGACATCGCCCTGCTGCTGCGCGGCCTCGAAAGCGCGCTGCACGTATTGCGCCCCCATGACCTCCGAACGAACCTCCCGGCCGGCTTCGAAAGCCGGTGTCTGCGTATAAGCGGTGGGATCTTGCCTGGCTTGCGTCATTTGCTGCCCTCCTTTGCCGTTTGCATGCGCACCGGCAGTCTGAACCGCGGCCGGCAACTTGTCCACGGGCCAGCCCCCCCCCCTCATGGACCTTGCTCGTCGGGCTCCCGCGCAAAGCCCTCCTCGCGGCGCGCGATGGCGCTGGCCAGCCCGAATTCCCTGACAAAGAGCACGATCAACGCGAGCACGGCGAGCGCGCCGATCGCCAACCGATAGTAGATCCACATGGCGGCAAGCCGGAACAACCGGTAGAGTTTTCCTATCTGCAGGGTAGGCTCCGGCACATCAAAAAGGCGCTTAGATGCCCGTGGCGCGGTGCAAAGAAGCCGTCAAAACGGCAAGGAACGACATCGCCAAAGCGCGGAAAGATGCACGCAATTTGATCTGGATCCTGGCAAGGCCGGCACGCGGGTGCCATGATGATCGCAGTGGCCGCCCCCAACACACATGCAGGCGCCGCCCCTTTCCAACAACGATTGCAGCCATACCAGGAGATAGCCGCCATGACCAACATTGTGCTCGCCACCGACGGTTCGCCCTTTGCCGACGCAGCCGCCCGCTTTATCGTCGAGGGCAAGCTGCTGCAAAGCGGCTTTACCGTGCACGTGGTCCATGTGACGCCCGAAGTCACCGGCCAGGTGCGCGCCTTCGTCAGCAAGGACACCATCGACGCCTGGCACCAGGAAGAAAGCGAGAAAGCCATGAAATCCGTAGCGGACATCCTCRCCGCCGCGGGCATCGCCTTCGAGCAGCACGCACTGCACGGCTTCGCGCCGGAACGCATCGTCGCCTATGCCGCCAGCGTGGACGCGCGCGCCATCGTCATGGGCACGCACGGACGCGGCTCATTCTTCGATGCGGTGATTGGCTCGGTAGCGGGACGCGTGCTGGCGCACGCGCCGTGCCCGGTAGTGCTGGTGAAAGCACCGGGGAAGAAGTAAGGCCCGAAAGGCCGAAGAGTCGAGGATAAAAACGCTACCGCCCGATCAAAGATTCGGTGTATCCGTGTTTGCCGCCCGAGGGGCGGCAAACACCCACCCGCGATGCGAAGCGAGCCGTCAAGGTGTACCAGGCCGTATGGGGCGCCTCGTCGGCAGGCAAAAAGAGCGGAAAAGAGGGACCCATGTTTGAGTATCGCCTTAAGGCGATGCGAGTTTGGGTCCCGGCCGCTCTTTTTGTCTGCCGACGAGGGGGGGTCGCCCCATCCGGCGCGCCTTCTTTGCCTACTTTCTTGGMAAGACAAGAAMGTAGGTCGCCGCCCCGCAGGGGTGGTGAAACTGCCTTTGACTTTAAGCCTTTAAGGCTTTAAGGCTTTAAGGCTTTAAGCCGTTGAAGTTAAGCAGTCAAACCCCCAAAACCCCTCATACCGGCCAAAGCGGCCCCTCATCCATCAAAGCCACCTGCTCCCGCAACTCCAGAATCCTATCCTGCCAATACCGCGCACTCCCAAACCACGGAAACGCCGCCGGAAAAGCAGGATCCCGCCACCGGCTCGCCAGCCAAGCGCTGTAATGCAGTAACCGCAGCGTCCGCAACGCCTCAACCAGATAAAGCTCCCGCGGCTGAAACTCCGCGAAATCCTCATACCCGGCCAGGATATCCGCCATCTGCCCCTGCATGGCGGCACGATCGCCCTCCAGCAGCATCCACAGATCCTGCACCGCCGGCCCCATGCGGCTGTCGTCGAAGTCGACGAAATGCGGCCCGGGCGGGCGCGAGCCAGCCCGGGACTCTTCGATCCACAACACATTGCCGCGATGGCAATCGCCATGCAGGCGCAGCAGCGACACATCGCCGGCGCGCTCATAGCAGCGGCGCGCCCCCTCGATGGCCAGATCGGCGACGGCCTGCCAGGCCGGGCGCAGTTCCGCCGGAATGCAGTCCTGCGCCAGCAGCCAGTCGCGCGGGGCCACGCCAAAGCTCTCCACGTCGATCGTGGGTCGCGCCTGGTAAGGGCGCGTGGCGCCGACCGCATGGATGCGGCCGATAAAGCGCCCGAGCCAGGTCAGCGTATCGGCCCGGTCCAGTTCCGGCTCGCGCCCGCCACAGCGGGGAAACACCGCAAAGCGAAAGCCGCCATGCGCCAGCAGCGTGGTGCCGTCGCGCGCGATGGCCGGCACCGCCGGAATCTCCGCCTCGGCCAGTTGCTGCACGAAGGCATGCTCTTCCAGGATGGCGGCGTCGCTCCAGCGGCCAGGCCGGTAGAACTTGACCACCACCGGCGCGCCGCCCTCGATCCCGACCTGGCAGACCCGGTTCTCGTAACTATTGAGCGCCAGCAGGCGGCCGTCGGGTTCGAAACCGGCGGCCTCCATGGCGTCGAGCATCAGGTCCGGCGTGAGGGTGGCATACGGGACGCCACCGTCATCGCCGGGAACCGGAAGGTCATGACCTGGACTGGACATTGCGCGCGGCCGCCTCGCTGTGGATCAGCGCGTGGGCTTGGCGCGCTGGCCGCCCAGCAACGCGGCTTGCGGCGCCGGACGGCGGCCGCGCGGGGCGGCATCCTGTCCGGTGCGCGGCTGCGCTGCGTGGCTGTTGCCATTGGCGCCGCCGCCGGCGCGATTGCCGTTGGCGTCGCTACCGCGGCTGCGGTTGCCGTTGCCGTTGCCGGCGGCGCGGTTGCCATCGACATCACCATTGCGATTGCCGTTGCCGGCGGCGCGGTTGCCGTTCACCTGGCCATTGCGCGGGTTGCCTTGCCCGGCAGCGGCCGGACGGCCGCTGCCCTGGCCAGCGCGCTGGCCCTGGGCCTGCGGCGCGCGGCGTTCGCCGTCGGCAGGTGCCGGGCCACGGCCTTGCGGGGCGCGGGCCGGACGCTGCTGGCGCTCGCCGGCTTCCGCCGCCGGTGCCCGGCCGCGCGGCTGGCCGCCGCCGGCAGGCGCGCCGCGGCCGCGG